>CAZHIK010001016.1:0-3623 GCA_964532635.1 uncultured Enterobacterales bacterium | reverse complement strand
CCGGGAGAATCCTCCCGGGGTCCCTCAGGGTAGCAGTAGTAGCCCAGAGGGGGGTCCGGGGGGAGATACCCGCTTGTGGAAAACCAAGCCGTCCAGGCGGTAGTCCGCCAGCGAGGGTGACTACCGGCGCCACGATGTCTCCACCCGTCTTCCACAGATTGCCCACTCGGCCCGTGTTCGGGTCACCCGGCGGCTCAGGCTGTCCCGCCCCCAAGCTCCGAGCTCGCGATGTAGATGAGCCCTGTCCGCCTGCCAAGAGGCGTCCCGGCGCCTCCTGGCCCTCGGACGGATCTACACTCTGCCTGGCCTGCTGGAACAGCCACCACCCTGCCCGAGGCCGCGAGCCTGAATGTAGAGGTGGCCCCCCGCCCTCTTCACCAAGCACGGTGAGTATCCGAGGCATCGAAGCCTGCGTACAAGGACGTGCGGTGACGGCACAGGGTCAGGGGGCCAGCCGGGTCATACCCCATTCGAAGGAGGGTACCCATGAGGTACGCCGGTATCGATGTCAGCAAGAAGGAGCTCGAGGTCGCCTTCGAGCCCAGTCCGGGCGACATCAGGTCGCTGACCATCCCCAACACCAGCAAGGGGCACAAGACGCTGATCAAGCTCCTGACCAAGCGCAAGGGGCGGGTCAGGGTCGCCATGGAGCCTACCGGCCTGTACGGCCTGGACCTGGCCTTGGCTCTCGACGCACATCCCCGCATGGAGGTCATGTCGGTCAATCCGCGCGCGGCCAGGAACTTCGCCAAGGCCGCCAACGCCCGAGGCAAGGACGATCGCATCGACGCCTGTGTGCTGCTGGAGTTCGTCAAGCGGATGGACTTCCAGCCTTGGGCCCGCCCCTCGGGCAAGCTGCTCGAACTCCGGGTGCTCACCCGACGGTGCATCCGCCTCTCTCGAGACGTCACCGTCGAGAAGAACCGGCGCGCGGCCGTGAAGGCGACAAAGACCACTCCAGCGATCGTGCTGGAGGACATCGAGGAGAGCATTTCCACTCTGGAACGGAGGATCGAGCGCCTGGAGAGCGCCGCCCTCGACCTGGTACAGGGCGAGCCCGGGCTGCAGGAGAAGCTGGAGTTGCTCGTGTCCGTCAAGGGCATCGCCAACAGAACTGCCGTCCGTCTGCTGCCCGAGTTGCTGCTCCTACCGAAGGACATGGACGTCCGTCGTGGGTCGCCCACGCCGGCCTGGACCCCATCCCGTGGAAATCGGGCTCATCCGTGAACCGGAAGTCCCGCATCAGCAAGGCGGGCAACGCCTACATCCGCGCTGTCCTCTACATGCCCGCCATTGCCGCCGCGACTCACAACCCGGCTGTGCGAGCCTACTATCGGCGTCTGGTGGACGAGAAGGGAAAGACGGAGCTGGTGGCCCAGGTCGCGGTCATGCGCAAGCTGCTGCACGCCATCTACGGGATGTTCGCCTCGAACTCACCATTCGACGGCGCGAAGTTCTACCCTGCGGGATACCGAGTCTTGACTTGAGACCGAGTATCTACATTGGCATCGGTCGTAGTCTCTGGGGCGCCGCGCTATCCCTCGTCTTCGCCCGTGTCGCCCAGGGCGGAACCCGCCAGGCAGTCCGCGAGGTCGTACACCAGCTCCTCGCAGTAGGCTTCGTCCTCCTCGGTCTCGGCCCAGCTCCAGCAGGCCTGGGCGTAGTCTTCGAGGGCGTCGCACTCACCCGCCTGTTCCGACTCGGCGGCGTCGTCGCTGTTCAGCTCCCAGGTGCAGGTGGCGGCCTGCCAGTCGAGGTTCTCGCACTCCGACTGGGCCTCCTCGTCGTCGGCGCCTGCCCAGCAGGCGTCCGCCTGCGACTGGATGTCGTTGCAGACGAACGAGGCGTTGTCGAGCCAGTCGAAGAACTGCTCGGTGAACTCGCAGCCGGACAGGCCGACGAGGCAGAGGGTGAGCAGGGTGGTCCGTGCGTTCATGGGTTGCTCCATGGTTGAGGTGCAACCACAGGAGCGGGCTTGTGCCGCCATGTCACAAGGAACCGCCCTCCTCCCCTGCCCAGGGGAGAGAGGGTCCGACCTCTACATCTCGCAGTCACCCTGCAGCGCGTAGGCGATCTCCACGGTGGCGCCGCCATCGGGGATGTGGTCGGTGTCGAAGACCACGCTGTTGATGTCGGCGTCGTAGCTCCAGCCCAGGGTGCGGGTCACGCCGTCCACCCGGACCGTGATGGTCTCGGGGACGGGGTCGCCGGTGAGGGAGAAGCTGTCGAGCCGGCCAGCGCTGGCCTCGGCCAGGGCGGCCAGGTGGCTTGCCCAGTCCGACGCGCAGATGCTCAGGAACTGGCCGCCGGTGGCCATGGTGGCCTCGTAGAAGCCTGCATAGGGCGCGTTGTCTCCACAGCCGCTGGGGTAGTCACCGCCCACTGCGTGGACCACCACGTCGTCGGGATTGCGCTTCCAACTCTGGAACCAGGTGACGTAGTGGCTCCAGCTGTTTCCGCTCTGCTCGGGCTCGTCGCTCACACCCACGATGTGCAATTCGGCGTCGTCCCGCAGGAAGCCTTCGTTGCAGCCGCCGGCGCTGGTCTCGTTCAAGGCCGCCTCGGCCAGGCTGAAGCCCCGCTCGGTGTTGCCGCCGGATTGGCCCCCGATCATCGTCTCCACCGTGCTCACCGCGCCGCTTTCGCTGAAGGTGTTGTCGATGTACAGCTCCGAGCCGTTGATGCAGCCGTCGTCACGCACGACCACCGCCACGTGGAAGTCGGAGTCCAGGTTGACCATGGTGCTGACGAACACGCCGAAGTTGGAGATCACGCTGGCCAGGTCGCGGTCCATGGAGCCGGACTTGTCCACGACGAACAGGATGTCGCTCATGCCCTGGATGGGCTGCTCGAAGACATCCAGCTGTTCGCCGTAGACCTCGCCGCCGCCCACCTGGCTGACCTGCACACGGGGGAGGTCGGGATCGTTGGAGTCCACGCTGAGGTAGCCCATGTCGTCGATGTCATCGATGGGCATGTAGCTGATGTAGACCTCCTCGAACTCGCCCGGTGCCAGGCTCATCAGGCCACTCTCGTCGCCGTTCGAGTCCTCGATGCCGCCGAAGAGCAGCTCGTTCGAGGCGGTGAAGTAGTCGAAGTCCTCCACCACCAATTCGGCGCTTCCCACGTTGGTGATGGTCAGCTCGAGCTCGTTCTCGCAGCCCACCCACTGGGTGCCGAAGTCGTAGCTGACCGGATCGACGTCGATGGCAGGGGCGATGCCTTCGCCCAGCAGCTCCACGGTGGCCACGGGGGTGAGGGGATCATCGCTGTCGATGCGCAGGGTGGTCCACTGAGCGCCCGAGGCCCCCGGCTCGAAGCTGATCTGCACATCGGTGACGTCACCGGGCGCCAGCAGCACCGTGCCCAGAGCCGCGAAGTCGAAGGGGCTCTCGGGGTGCTCGAGGCTCAGCTCCTCGATGTGCAGATCTCCCTCGCCTACGTTGGTGATCTGCACCAGCTGCACCGGGGTAGTGCCCTCCAGCACGTCCACCTGGCCGAAGTCGATGGTGGGTGGATCCACCTGGATGGCTGGGTAGCCTTCCTGATCCGGCGGGTTGATGATGTCGGGATCGGGGTTGATTCCATAGTCGGGTCCGCAGGCGCAGATGCCCACCCCGGCC
>CAZHIK010001015.1:0-3624 GCA_964532635.1 uncultured Enterobacterales bacterium | reverse complement strand
ATCGAGAAACACGCCGGCACCGTGGTGGCCGGCGAACACGTTGCCTTCGACCAGCAGACCGGAAATCCCATCCCAGGCTGGCACACCCGAAGCGTAGATCCCGTCGCCGCAGCGGCTAGTCGTCCCGTGCGGCAAGCCGCCGCTGCCCGTGATGTCGTTGTCCTCGACGAGGTAGCTTCCCGGTCCATGAAGGTGCAGACCAGCGACGATGTTGTCCGCGATGATGCTGTCGCCGACGTAGACCGCTGGCGGGCCGAGCCCCCAGCGCTCATCGGCAAAGACACCCACCCCGCCCCCCAGGTTTGCACCCTCACCCGTGCCAACGATCGTGGAAGACCGAATGTCAAGCGTGCAATCGGCAAGCGCGAACGCACCTGCGAACCGATTGTCGGAGATGATGCAGTCCGAGCACGCAAGCAGCGCGTCGTGGTACCACACACCGAGCCCAGGGCCCTCGTTGCCTACGATGCTGGTGCCCGAAATGGTGCAGCGGGCTCCCAACTGAACGTTCAGGCCAATAGCGGTCGCGCCGTCCTCACCAGGGCCGTGGACTGTCTGAGCGATGTACGAATCCTGCACGTCGGCCGTCGCGCCCTCATCGGTGACCAGAAGCCCCACTGCGGTGTTGCCCACGAGTTCGGAGCGTCCAAGCCGTGCCGACGCACCGGTGGTGATGCTCACGCCGTACCCGTAGAACCCATCATCGTAGGGCTGGGTGGTCCTCACGCTACTGTCCAGCAGCACGAACTCGGTCCCCGAACCATTGGCAGCGACACCCTTGCCGGTGTTGCGCGAGATCTCACAGCCCTCCACGAGAAGGAATGCTCCACCGTGGACCTCCACCCCTGCTCCCAGGCCCTCCCCACAACTCGGAAGGGTGTTCCGCACGGCACTGTCCCGAAGCACCGCTTCGGTGCCCGCATCGAAGACCCCGAAACCCACACAGGTGTTCTCGTTGAACAGGCAACGCTCCGCCAGGAGAGTCGCCCCCTCCTGGACCTCGAGCCCATATCCGAACTCCCCGCGTCCATCTGGAAGGGTCCCCTGTACAGTGCAGTCTCGCAGTGAAGCCCGAGTGTCGGGATCGTGGACGAGCAGACCGCTGGACGCATTGCCCCGGATACTGCAGTCCTCGGCAAATAGCGAAGCGCCATCGAGCGCCCGGATACCGTGGCCGGCATCCCCGCTCGGATCGGACACCGTGCCCAGAACACGGCACCCCCAAAGGGACGCAACGGTGCCGGGATTGCGAACCAGGACCCCCAGTCGGGTGTTCCCCTCGATCTCGCACCCCTGGGCCGAGAGCCGGGCGCCCTCGGCCACGTCCAGGCCATAGCCACGAACGCCATCCTCCACGACAGTGGTGTCACCCACAACGCTGTCCGTCAGCACTACCTCGGTACCCACTTCCCAAGCCGCAAGCCCCGCGCCCCTGTTTCGTAGAATCTCACAGGCCTCCACCACCACCGAGGCTCCACCCATCGCGGCAACACCCCAGCCGAAGTCCCCCGAAGCCTCCGGCTGGCCGTCGATCACCGAGCTGTCCCGTAAGGCGACCTCGGTACCTGAGTTGTTGACGCGTATCCCCAGCTCAGCGCTCCCGGAGACCTCACAGCCCTCGGCCAGCAGTGATGCACCCCCGTTGACCTGGATGCCATACCCGTATCTCCCGTCGTCATCCGACAGTGTGTCCCGCACTGCGCTGTCGAGCAGCACCACCTCCGTGCCAGAGTCTGTGGCTGCGATCCCTATCGCTGTGTTCCCAATGACCAGGCATCGCTCGACCAACAGACTCGTTGTCGACGACACGCCCTCTCGATGCACCCATATCCCCACGAAGCCACTCGCCTCGACGCCCACCTCCTCCAGGCTCACGAGCCCCGAGTTCACTCGCACACCCTGGTAGACCGAGCCAAGCACACTCAGACGCGAAACCGAAAGCTCGCCCTCCCCGGATGCGATCTCGATCCCCGGAGTACGCGCATCCCCCACGCTCGCATCCAGCTCCACCAACTCCCGGCACCGCCCCGCCAGGTGCACCCCCGCGTGCTCCGAAGTCATCTCGAGGGTCTCCGGGTAGATCCCGGCCGCCACAGCGACGAGTCCGCCCCCACCGCCGCCCGCCAGGTCCAATCCCTCTTGAATGGAACGCAGCGGCGCCCCTTCGCTGCCATCGCCACCATCCGAAGCCCCGATGTCCACGAACACCGTGGTCTCGTCCACCTCGAGCGCGCCCCAGGTCCCTGTGCCGCAGGCCTCGGGCACGCAGCTGCCGCGGTCGGCCAGGAAGCCCTCGGCGCACTCCGGGGCCTCGCCCGTGTCCTTTGAGCGACGCTGCTCCTCGCCGCAGCCTGACACCAACAGCGCAAAAGCCGCGAGCGAGAAGGAGAGTCTGGCGAGGTGGATCGAACGCATAGCCGCCGTCGAGTATCCCTCAGTCCGACCGCATCACCCCGGGGCGACCTCCACGATGCCCAGCACCAAGGCGAACTCCAAGGTGCAGGTGGGCCGGTCCCACTCGGGGCAGATCACCTGATCCCCTACGTCGACGTAGTCCTCCCGCGGCACCAGGCAGGCCTCTCCCTGGATCAGCAGATCCGGATCGTTGCCGAACCAGGTGTTGCCATCGAGCATCGCGTGGGCGTTGTCGAGGAACAGCCCCGCGCCACGGTTGTCGGTGATGCAGTTGCCCCGGAGCAGCAGGCCCCCGCCGGGGCGCCAAGCCTCCACACCGGTAGCGTAGATCCCATCCCCGCAGCGCGTGGTTCCACCGAGGCCCTCCCCCAGGCTGCTGGTGACAATGTTGTCGATCAGCGCATAGCGCCCCTCGCCCTCGAGGTAGATCCCCGCGACGACATTGTCGAAGATCGTGCTGTCGCGGACGGTCAGGATGGATGGCTCGGCCAGTGTGTGCGGTGACGAATACAACCCCACCCCACCACCCAGGTTCACGCTCTCGGTCGTCCCCGCAACGATCGAGGAACGCAGGTCCAGCTCCCCGCCCTCCAACGCCGCTCCGCCAGCGAAGCGGTTGTCGAGCACCTGACAACCGCTGCAGACTATCCGCGAGCCAGGCGAGAGGGCCTGTAAGCCCAGCCCTTCGTTGCCCTGCATGACGACCCCCTGGGCGTCTACGAAACCCCCGAGCTGGACCCCCAGCCCCACGGCCGTGGCGCCTTGGCTCGCGGGCGCTGGGACGGTGCCTGTGATGCGACAGTCCCGCAGGCTAACCTCGGTACCGAAGTCGTTGACCAGCACCCCCACCTGCATGTTGCCCTCGAAAACACAGCCCTCGGCCCGCAGGTCGGCGCCGTAGCTGACCACGACCCCGCGGCCCCACTGCCCCGAACGACTGGGCACCGTGTCCCGCACGGCGCTGTCCAGCAATATCGCCCGGCTGCCCTCGCCGTTGACCCCCAATCCGACCTCGGAGTTGCTGGAGATCTCGCTGTCCACCGCCAGGAGGCCGGCACCATCGATGACCTCGATGCCGTATCCGGCAGCCGTTGTTCCCACCATCACAGTGTCCCGGACGGTGCAACCCAGCAAATCCACCTCGGAACCCGGGTTGTATGCCGAGATTCCCACGGCAGTATTCCGCTCGATGACGCAGGCCACTGCACG
>CAZHIK010001014.1:0-3625 GCA_964532635.1 uncultured Enterobacterales bacterium | reverse complement strand
GACCATGAAGATGATGAGCAGCACCAGCATCACGTCCACGAAGGGCGTGACGTTGATGTCGGCCATCATGCCGCCGGAATCTCCGCTCGAGAAAGCCACGGCTCACAGCCCCCGGAAGTGGCGCTTGACGATGTTCATGAAGTCGCTGGAGAAGTTCTCCATGTCGCCGGCGATGACGCGGATGCGCGAGTTGAAGTAGTTGAAGGCCATGACCGCGGGGATGGCGGCCACCAAGCCAACCGCGGTGGCCACCAGGGCGTTGGCGATGTCGGGGCCGACCACCTGGATGCTGGCCTGGCCCGATTCTCCGATGCGCTGGAAGGCGCGCAGGATGCCCCACACGGTGCCGAACAGGCCGATGAAGGGCGCGGTGGCGCCGGTGGTGGCCAGGAAGGGGACCATGCGCTCGAGGGCGGCGATCTGCATGGAGCGGGCGCGGCGCATGGAGCGCTCGAGGTTCTCGGAGCCCCCCATGGACATTCCGCCGCCGTCGCCACCCTGCTGGGCGTTGTTGGTGAGCTTGGACAGCTCGACGTAGCCGGCCTTGAAGACCATGGCGACGGGGGCCTGGGGGAACTCGCCCAGCTGTTCGTAGACGTGGTCGAGGCGGCGGGAGCGCCAGAACAGCTCGAGGAAGTCCTCGGACTGCCGGGTGGCCCTGCGGACGGTGCGGGCCTTGGAGGCGATGATGGCCCAGCATAGGACGGACATGCCGACGAGCATCAGCAGCACGAGCTGGATGATGGGCTCGGCTGTGAGGATCATCTCCATCAGGGAGGGCGGTTCCTCGCCGGCCTGGGCCACAACGGCCAGGTAGACGGGCATCACGTCGTTCATCGGGACTCCGCAGGGCTGTGCAGGGGATGAAGGGCAGGAGAGGGGGGAGGAGAGACGGAGGGACGTGACGCTCGGGCAACACCCGAGCGTGTGGGGTGGATTCCGCTAGGGCGCCGGCGCACCGGGCCAGGAGGCCATGCCGTCGGAGACCGTGTAGATGTTGGACATGCCCACCGAGGTGAGCAACTCCGCCGAGGTGTTGGACTGCCCGCCGGTCTGGCTGATGCAGATGATGTCGGTGTTCTGCCCGAGATCCATGTAGCGATGCGGGAGCTCGTCCAGCGGGATGTTGACCGAGCCTTCGGGGTGGAAGGCTTCGTGCTCGGCGGCGGTGCGCACGTCGAGCAGCAGGAACATCGAGTCGGGCTCGTCGAGCAGCTCGCGAGCACCGTCGGCCGAGATCTCGCGCACCGCGTCGGCCGGCGCGCCCGGATCCCGCACGCCGGTGAAGGCGCGTTCCTCACGCAGCTCGGGGACATCGGTGCCCTCGAGATCGGCGACGGCCCGCAACAGCTGGTCGGTTGAGGGCCAGCCGTCCTGGGAGCTGTGGATCGCGCCTTGCTTGTTCACCACCACCAGCGCTGGCCGGCAGTAGGGGCGGACGCGACCCGAGCAGCCGAACTTGCGGGCGGTGAGCGACATGGGATCGTAGACCAGGTGGTAGTCGAGCCCCAGCCGCGCCCTGAAGACGCGCAGGTCGTCGGTGCGGTGCTGTGTGACGCCGAAGACGATGGTGTCGAGCTCCTCGAGGGGGCCGGTGATGGCGTCGAGCTCACGCAGGAAGTCGTCGGTGGCGTCGTCGCGCAGCGAGCGGAAGAACACCAGGACGACGTTGAGATGCCCCTGGAAGTCCCGGATCTTGATCCAGGTGCCTTCCTCGGCGGTCAGCGACAGCGGGGGGGCCGCCTGACCCGCGGCGAGCGGGGTGAGGCGCCAGAGCTTGGAGAGCCGGTTCAGCACGGGATCTCACCTCCTGATCGGCCTTCTAATCCACGCGGCGGAAGAGTGCTCCCGCGCCGTCCTCGGCCAACAGCTCCCAGTGCGGAGAGGCCCGGGCAGCGGGCTCGAGGCCAGCCCCGTGGAAGCTGTGGGAGAGCAGCAGGTGCTCGACCTCCCAGGCGTCCAGTCGGGCCTCCCAGCCCGGCTCCGCCGCCGAGATGGCCTTGAACTCCGCCCAGATCTCGTCGCTCCAGATCCACACCCGCATGTCCAGGAAGTAGGGCCGCGGCATGGTCCCGAGGGGGAGTTCGGGGTCCGCGCTCGGCTGGTGGAAGCGCTGGGCCAGCCACGGCGCCATCTCCATAGGAGCGAAGACCCGCCCGGCTGGCTCTTCGGCCAGGCGCTCGGTCAGCGCCACGGGGGTGTCGGGGGCCAGCTCCACCTCCAGGGGTGTGCCCACCCCGATCAGCCCCACCCAGGCCACCGCCAGCGTGCCCAGCGCCGCCCGATGCGCGCGGGGAAGGGGAGGATCGGCGGCCCCCCGACGCTCCGGAGCGGTGAGCAGCAGCGCCAGGGGCATCGCCGAGCCCAGCCCGAACCAGGCGATGATGCGGGTGGCCGTGACCGCCATGGCCCCGTAGCCCAGCACCAGCAGCCAGTGGCTGGCGGGCATGGCTCCCCGCTTGCGGATCAGCAGCACGGCCCACAGCGAAAACGCCAGCGCCAGCCTCACGCCTGCGAAGGACAGCAGCGAGGGCGGGTACCACTCCAGGATGCCGCGGTCCTTGGGGATGGCTCCGTTGGTGTGGATGTAGACCCAGATCTCCGGCCCATAGGGCCCCAGCATCGTGCCGGCCAAGAAGCCCAGCCCCAGGGCCGCGGCGGGCAGCCCGGCCCGCCAGCAGCGGGCGGTGATGGCGCTCCCCACGGCCACCGCGCCGCAGTACAGCAAGGCGATGGGGAAGGTGCCGTGCAGCTGGGTCCACACCCAACCCAGGGCCAGGCCGACGAGCGCCCCGAGCCACGGCTTCGGTGGCTTCAGGAGCAGCAACGCTACCAGCAGGAACAGGGGGTAGATCAGCGTCTGGCCCCGTGCGCCCAGGTTCTGCAGCAGCAGCACCCAGGTGTATGCGGTGGCCAGCACCGCTGCCCTGCGGCTCGCACCCGCCCTTCGCGCCAGCAGCCAGGTGCCCGCGAGGGTGAGCAGGGTGGCCCCCGCCATCATCGCGCGGATGCCTTGGTAGCCGGTCAGCTGGTGGCTCCAGGTGCAGACCAGGGCGTAGGCCCAGGACGCGTGCTGGAAGGGCTGCCCGTGCTGGGTGAAGCTGAACGGATCGTGCTCGAGCAGCACGCCCTGGGCGAGCATCTGGCGGCCCATGGCCACATAGATGGAGTAGTCGTTGGTGGGCAGGGGCCGGCTGATCACCAGCAGCAGCGCGAGCCCCAGCAGGCCCCCCAGCAGCAGCCAGTCCAGCAGGGGACCGAGGGGGGGGCGACGCTCCACGGCGGGGTCAGAAGCGGAACAGGACGTCCAGCGCCGGCTGGAAGCGGAAGACCGTGCGCACGGCGTCGGAGTTGGCCACCTCGTCGTGGTCGAGGCCGAACATGGAGACGGCCTGGAGCGAGGGGCTGAAGCTGACGAGCTTGGGCAGGTTGATGGTGACGCCCATGCCCGGGCAGAGCAGGGCGTGGGGCTTGCGGGTGCGCACCGGCTCGCGGCCCGTGGTGGTGGCCAGGTGCAGCAGGGTGTCGCTCATGCTGGCGCCCACCGCCAGGCGGAACCACGGGGCGGCGGTGACCTTCCGAGGCTTGTAGCGGGTGGGATCGGACATGTTGAGGTCGATGCGGA
>CAZHIK010001013.1:380-3629 GCA_964532635.1 uncultured Enterobacterales bacterium | reverse complement strand
GAGGCGAGTCGGAACATATCGGAATCTCCGGGAGGTTCGAGCGCGAGCCTGATAACCGACCCTCGCGCAGGTAGCGCACATATACGACGCTGGTGATGAATCCCACGATCCCTGCTGGATCGGGGATGGCGCGGGTCGGGGCGTGTGTATGTGAGCGCTGCTCGAGAACACTTGCGCGTGGAAACTGCCAGAGGAGTTTCTGGGGGTTATCATGCGCGGCTCTCCAACCCAGGGGTCCTCCCGCGTGTTCCCCCCAAAGGCGAAATCCACTTCGGTCCTCGCGGTCGCGCTGGCCACCCTGCTGTGGGCCGGTCCGGCCCACGCCTACATCGGACCCGGCGCCGGCTTCGCCTTCGCGGGCTCCGCCATGGTGCTGGTGGCCACCTTCTTCCTGGCCTTCGGCACCATCCTGATCTGGCCGTTTCTCTGGTTGTACCGCTTCATCCGCGTGGGCAACCCCTACAAGGAAGCCCAGGTGAAGCGCGTGATCGTGCTGGGGCTCGACGGCCTGGATCCCGGCATCGCCACCCGGCTGATGGAGCAGGGCAAGCTGCCCACCTTCCAGCAGCTGGCTGACAAGGGCGCCTTCCGCCCCCTGGCCACCACCTACCCCTCCATGTCGCCGGTGGCCTGGTCCACCTTCACCACCGGCGTGGACCCCTCCCGCCACGCCATCTACGACTTCCTGGACCGCAACCCCAAGAACTACGGCCCCCGGCTGTCGTCCACCGACATCGGCAACCCCTCGCGCATCCTGTCCATGGGCGGCTGGCGCATCCCCCTGGGCAAGCCCCGCCTGTCCCTGCTGCAGCGCTCCCAGCCCTTCTGGAAGCACCTGGGGCTGAAGCACATCTTCTCCATCATCCAGCGCATGCCCATCACCTGGCCCGCCCAGGCGTTCAACGGGCTGCTGCTGTCGGCCATGTGTGTGCCCGACCTGCGCGGCTCCCAGGGCACCTTCAGCTTCTTCTCCACCGCCACCGCCGATGGCGGCGCCGCCTTCGAGGGCGGCGAGCAGACCGTGCTGCGCCGCAACCCCAAGAACCCCGACGTCATCCGCTCCCGCATCGTGGGCCCCGACAACACCCTGCACACCGACGGCGGGCGCATGCTGCTGCCCTTCACCATCACCATGGCGAAGGACAAGCAGAGCGCCAACATCGCCATCGAGGGCCACGACGCCTTCGACCTTGGTCTCGGCGACTACAGCGAGTGGATCGAGCTGATCTTCTCCCCTGGCCTGGGCATCAAAGTCCACGGCATCGTGCGCTTCTACTTCACGTCGCTGGACCCCGACGTGAACCTCTACATGACCGCCATCCACATCGACCCGGAAAACCCGGCGATGCCCATCAGCCACCCGGCCACCTACTCCATGTACCTGGCCCGCAAGCAGGGCAAGTTCGCCACCCTGGGCCTGGCCGAAGACACCTGGGCGCTCAACGAGATGGTCATCGACGAGGGTGTCTTCTGGGATCAGGCCTGGCTGTACTACGAGGAGCGCAAGCGCATGTTCCTCGACGCCTGCAAGCAGACCAAGAAGGGCCTGGTCACCACGGTGGTGGACACCACCGACCGCTGCCAGCACATGTTCATGCGCTACCTGGATCCCACCCACCCGGCCAACGAAGGCAAGGACACCACCGAGTGGTCCCACGCCATCGACACCCTCTACGAGCGCATGGACGGCCTGCTGGACGAGGTGCGCCACGAGTGGGAGCGGGACGACACCCTCTTCCTGGTGGTCTCCGACCACGGCTTCACCAACTTCCGCCGCAGCGTGAACCTCAACGCCTGGCTGCGCGACCACGGCTACCTCTACCTGAACGAAGGCGTGGACGTAGGCGGAGACTGGTTCGAGGGCGTGGACTGGTCCCGCACCCGGGCCTACGCCATGGGACTCACCGGCCTGTTCGTGAACCTGAAGGGCCGCGAGGGCAAGGGCATCGTGGAGCCGGGCGAAGAATACGACGCGCTGGTCGAGGAGATCTGCGCGAAGCTGCTGGAGCTCGAGGACCCCGACAACGGCCACAAGGTGGTCCGCTCGGCCAAGGCCGCGGCCCACTTCTACACCGGCCCCTACAAGATGGACGCCCCCGATGTGCTGGTGGGCTGGGACGGCGGCTACCGCCACGGCTGGAACTGCGCCACCGGGTCCACCCCCGTCGAGATCTTCTCGGACAACACCAAGGGCTGGTCCGGCGACCACTGCGTCGATCCAACCATCGTGCCCGGCGTGCTGTTCTCGAACCGCCCCCTGGCCACCGACACCCCCCGCTTGCTCGACATGGCCCCCAGCATCATGCACATGTTCGGCCAGCAGCCGCCCAAGTACATGCTCGGACGCTCGGTGTTCCCCGAGGCGGGTCAGGAAGGCACCGTCAAGGGTTGGCTTGACCCAGCTGTGCTCGCCGAGGGCCAGCGCTGTGCCGCTCCCGGTGCCCGCATCCCGAGCCTCGACACCGAGCAGCCGACCGATCCCAGCGTGAAGGAGGCCGCGAATGCCTAGGCTCCTACCCGCCTTGTTCCTGGGATTGACCCTGGGCTGCGCCACCGAGCAGCCCCCCGGCCCCGACGTCCCGGGCGTGTTCGTGCTGGGTGTGGACGGCATCGATCCCACCATCGTGCGCCGCATGATGGACGAGGGCCGCCTGCCCGCCATCGCCGCCATGGCCAGTAGCGGCAGCTTCCAGCTGCTGGGCACCTCCACTCCGCCCCAGTCGCCGGTGGCCTGGTCCAGCTTCATCACGGGCATGGATCCCGGCGGCCACGGCATCTACGACTTCGTGCACCGCGACGCCTCGAACTACCACCCCATCTCGTCCGCCACCGCCCCTCCGGACGAAGCCGACTCCGGCGACTACCTCGAGATCGGCGACATGTACATCCCCTTGAGCGGTGGTGAGATCCCCAACAACCGCGGCGGCAAGCCCTTCTGGGACTACCTCTACGAAGCCGGCGTGGACGTCGAGATCTACCGCATCCCCGGCAACTACCCCACACCTCCCAGCCCAGCCAAGGTGCTCGGCGGCATGGGCACCGTGGACATGCGCGGCGGCTACGGCACCTACACCTGGTACACCGACCAGCCCATCCTCGATACCTCCGAGATCAAGGGCGAGGTCAAGAACATCACCGTCCAGGACAACGATCTGGACGGCACCCCCGAGACCGTTATCTCCACCATCGAGGGTCCGCCCGACATCTTCCACCTGCCCCCGGGCCAGGAGCCTGGCGACGGCGACTACT
>CAZHIK010001013.1:0-370 GCA_964532635.1 uncultured Enterobacterales bacterium | reverse complement strand
CTTGGGCGAGCGCGTCACCTTCGCCCTCGACCCGGAAGCCGACGTGCTGCTCATCGAGGTGGGCGGCAGCCGTGCGGTCATCGACGAGGGCGGCTGGTCCCCCTGGCTCACGGTGGGCTTCGAGGCCCTTCCCGCCCACATGATGGACATGACCGGAGCCGTGCGCTTCTACGCCAAGGAGCTGCGGCCGGGCTTCCAGGTCTACGCCTCCCCGGTGCAGATCTGGCCCGAGGCCCCGGCCCAGGTGATCTCCTCGCCGGACGACTTCGCCACCGAGATCTACGACCGCATCGGCGGCTACTACACCCAGGGCCTGCCGGAAGAGACCAACGCGCTCAAGGACAGGCTCTTCGACGACGGCGACTACCTG
>CAZHIK010001012.1:0-3632 GCA_964532635.1 uncultured Enterobacterales bacterium | reverse complement strand
CAGGCTGCCGATCAAGGGGAGCCCGACGGTGATGAAGAGGAAGCCGAGCAGGACTGTGGTCCAGTTGGTGCCCTGGCTGGGGACATCCATGCGCAGCGCGGCGCCGTCGTGGCCGTTGATGGCGGCGCTGTACTGGCCGGAAGGGTGCGTGCGATACCACTTGCGCATCAGGGAGTTCTTCAGCTGCTTGGCCTCGAACTCGATCTCGATCACCGGGATGTCCAGCAGGTACACGTCGTCGTGCCAGGCGGTGTGCACGTCGAAGCCACCCCAGACGTAGGTGATATTCCCCGGCCGGCCGGCGATTCGTTCCTCGAGGTCCTTGCCCAGTGCCTGCTCGATCCGGTCGTCGAAGCGCAGCAGCTCGTCCTCGATGTCCGGCGGGGGCGCCCCATCGATGGACTCGAGGGACGAGGTGTCCGGCAGGTAGATCAGGTTCAGATCCTCCTCGCCGCTCAGGGGCAGCCCGAACACGCCCTCGCGGACTTCCTCGAAGTCATCGACCTTGTGCCTGTTGCCGCCTTTGGCTGTCGGACGGGGCTTCACCCGGGCTCGGCCCCGCCGCATGATGTAGCGGATCGCGGTCTCTCGGAACCGAAGCTCGGGGATAGAAGTGAAGCCTCTCCCGGCCAGCTTCTGCGCGAAGTCCTGGCTGAGCTCTTCCTGACTCAGGCCCCTGGGCAAGCTCCAGCAGGCCAGGTTGCGCAGCCGTCCGCCTGCTCCAACCAACGAGCGGGTGCCGCAATAGGCGCAGCGCACGACGCCCTGGCCAATGGATGCGGGGTCGATCTGGCCGCCGCATTGAGGGCAGAGCAGCTGCTGGAACTCCATGGTGCTCCGGTGCCAATGCAGGTTCGAGGTTCCGTATCCCGTCGGCACGCGTCGTGAGCGGACCTGCTGCATGCTATACGCTGCGCCCAGCCACCCAGCCCGAAGCCCAGGCCCACTGAAGGTTGTAGCCGCCCAACCAGCCGGTGACGTCGAGCACCTCGCCGGCGAAGAACAGGCCAGGGATACCTGTGGCCTCCATGGTCTTGGAGGACACGGCGCGCGTGTCCACGCCTCCCAGCATCACCTCGGCCTGGTCCCAGCCCGCAGAGGTCGCGGGCTCGAGGGTCCACGCTTTCAGGGTGTGGGCGACGGCTGCGGCCTGGCGGTTGGACAGCTCGCCCATGTGCAGACGGGGAACTTCCCGTTCCTGCAGGGTGGCCACCAGTCGCCGGGGGAGCCAGCGCGACAGCACCGCGGTGAGGGTCGCGCGAGGCTTGGCGGCTCGCGCCTCGCGCAGGGTTGCCTCGACGGGGTCCCCGGGGAGCAGGTCCACCGTGAGCGCTACGCGAGGGCGCCAGTAGGATGACACCTGCAGCACGGCGGGGCCGCTGATGCCCTTGTGGGTGAAGAGCAGGTTTGCACGGAAGGCCGGAGAGCCAGGGCAGCGGATCCCTACCTCGAGGGCGTTGCCTGCCAGAGAGCCGAAGCGCTCCCGGTCCGCGGCGCTCCACAGCAGGGGCACCAGGCCCGGGCGGGGCGAGACCACCGGGAGCCCCATGCTGCGGGCCAGGTCCAGGCCGATCCCCGTGGCGCCCACTCGGGGGCAGCTCGAGCCGCCGGTGGCGACGATGACGGCGTCGGCCTCCAGCGGGCCTCGGCTGCTGCCCAGCACAAAGCCGCCGCCGGGGCGGTGGTCCAGGTTCTGGATGGTGCAGCCGCGCAGCAGCTGGGCACCGGCGGCCTGGGCCCGGGCCCACAGGCGCTCGGCCAGCAGGGTGGCTCGTTGATCGCAGAACAGCTCGCCTCGCTCCCGCTCGTGGGTGGTGATGCCCAGCTCGTGCAGCAGCTCGAGGGTGTCCCAGACCGTGAAGCGGGCCAGGGCCGAGCGCACGAAGTGGGGGTTGGCCCCCAGGTAGCACTTCGCGGTGATGTCGGTGTTGCTGACGTTGCACTGCCCGCCGCCGGTGATGGCCAGCTTGCGGCCTGGCAAGGTCTGGTGCTCCACTACGGTCACGGGCAGACCCCTGTGCGCCGCCTCTCGGGCGGCCACCAGGCCGGCAGCGCCGGCTCCCAGCACCAGGACGCGGGGGCTCATGGGGTCTGGTCTAACGCTCCGACCGCTTCCCGAGGCTCTCCAGCACCAGCTCCGCGGTCTGCGTCCCCGAGTGCACCGCCGACTCCATGCTGGGAAAGTCGAAGCCGTTGCGGATCCAGTCCCCGGCCAGCCACAGGCGGTCCACTGGCGTTCGTGGCCAGGGCTTGTACTTGAGGGAGCCCGGCTCGCCGTTCCAGTAGCGCTGGTGGGCCAGGTTGTTGCGCACCACCTGCCCGCTGTGGATGCCGGCGTCGTCCAGGTGCTCGTAGCCGGGGATCCTGCGCAGCCGGGTCATGGCCCGGTGCAGCAGGGCCTGGTCGTCCAGGTCTTCGTAGCCGGCCTCCTGGCCCACGAAGTGCAGGCAGGCCCCGAAGCGGCCGTCGTCGCTGTACTCCTCGTAGAAGGGCTTGTTGTCCACCACGAACTCCAGGGGCGGGGCCATGCCCGCCACCACGGTGCGGTGCTTCGGTCGGGCCATGGCCCGGTGCCACACATGCAGCCCCAGGGGCACCACGGGGCGCAGCCTCGAGGCGCCCGCCAGCTCGGGGAGCGCGGCCAGCTCGGGGGTGCGCTCGAGCACCATGGACAGGGCGGCGGGGGGGAGGGCCAGGATCACCTCGTCGAAGCCACGCCAGGGCCGCTCGCTGCCGTGCAGGCAGGGCTCGTCGTCGTGCTCGGCACAGTGGGACTCGCCCACGATCAATCCGGTCAGCTCCATGCCCTGGTGCTCCAGCCCCACCAGGCGCTTCATCCGCAGCAACCGGCCCCCGAGCCGCTCGATGTGGCGGGCCACCGGCTCCCACCAGACGCGGCTCATGCCGCCGGCGGGGAAGTGGGCCTCGCTGGTGAGGAAGTCCCGCCCGGCCTTCTTGATGGTCATCAGCATGGAGTAGGCGGAGATCGCCCCCGGGTAATTGAGCTGGGCGTCCCGGGTGCAGCGGAAGCCGTTGGTGGCGAACAGGCTGCGGGGCAGGCCGTACTCGACGCACAGGGCGCTCAGGCAGATGTCGTCCCAGGACTCGGGCACCCCGGCGATCACCTGGGGAGCCAGCCGGGCGATGGTGGCGCAGAAGCCGAGCTTCTCCCGCAGGGTCCAGCCGGTGTATTGGAAGCCGTCGATCAGGGTTCCCAGGGTCGAGGGCCCCAGGCGCAGCTCGTGGGCTCTCTGGTCCCGGTCCTCCCAGATCACGAAGCGCCCGTGGTTGCTCACCGTGGTGCCCCGGTGGCTCACCCCGGCCCGCGCCAACAGCGCCGGGAGCTCCTCGTAGAAGCCCATGGTGATGTGCTGGCCGTTCTCCACCACTCGGCCGTCGGGGTGCTCCCACGAGCCGGCCTTGCCGCCCAGCTATGCTCGGTCGGTGCGCACCGTGACCTGGATGGAGTCGCCCCGCTTTCGCAGGAGGGTCTCCGCTGCCGCCAGGCCCGCGGGACCACCACCGATCACCAACACCCTGTGCATGCTCCGCTCCTCGCCGGCACCGTCGTGGCGCTGGCGAGATCAAGGAGCGGGCAGAGGGCCCGATGTCACCGGATCAGTGATCGTGAC
>CAZHIK010001011.1:0-3637 GCA_964532635.1 uncultured Enterobacterales bacterium | reverse complement strand
CACGTCTACCGCTTCGAGGACTTCCGGGCGGAGCGCTGGACCCTCGACGGTGCCGGCGAGGTGAAGGTGCTCTCGTGGGAGCCAGAGCACATCCGCCTGCAGCTGTCCGGTACCGGAGGCGACAGCCGGCTGAGGCTCCACGTCGCCGGCTACTCCCGCTGGCGGGCCTCCATGAACGGCGAGCCCGTCCCCATCGCCTTCGGCCCGCCCTGCGCCGGTCAGCCTCCCATCCTGGCGGAGCTGCCCGTCACCGACGGCGAGATCGAGCTGCGCTACCGGCGCGAGGCCATCGACTGGCTGGGTATGCTCCTGAGCCTGCTGGCCCTGCTGGGCGCGGGCGCGATGCTGGCGCCGCGGCGCTGGCCCTATTCCTCGAAGCCTGCCGAGACATCGGAGCCCGTGTCGCCGTCGAGCAGGTAGAGGGGCCGGCGCTTGGCCTCGTCGTAGATGCGGCCCACGTACAGGCCCAGCAGCCCGATGGTGGCCAGCTGCACGCCCCCAAGGAACAGCACGATCACCACGGTGGAGGCCCAGCCGATGACGGCGGAGGGATCGGTGAGCTTCTCCCAGACCGCCCAGATGCCCAGGAACAAGCCCAGCAGCGCCGAGGCCAGGCCCACGTACGACGCCATGGTGAGGGGGGTGGAGCTACTGGAGAGCACCCCGTCCATGGCGAAGCGCAGCATCCGGGCCAGGTCGAACTTGGTGGAGCCGGCCTCGCGTGCCTGGCGGTCGTAGAGCACCTCGGCCCTGGGGAAGCCCAGCCAGAAGACCATGCCGCGCAGGTAGCGGTGGCGCTCGCGCATGGCCCGCAGCTGCATCATCGCCCGGCGGTCCAGCAAGTAGAAGTCCCCGACATCCTCCGGGGTGGGCGAGGAGGATACCCGCTGCATCAGGCGGTAGAAGCCCCGGGCGGTGGCCAGCTTGAACCAGCCCTCGCCCGCACGGCTGCGACGGCGACCGTAGACCACCGCGGCGCCGTCGCGCCAGCGCTGCACCATCTCCAGCACCACCTCGGGCGGATCCTGCAGGTCGGCGTCCATCACCACCACCGCGTCGCCGGAGGCGTGATCCAGGCCGGCGGTGAGCGCGATCTGGTGGCCGAAGTTGCGCGACAGGCGCAAGCCCCGGAAGCGGGGATCGAGGGCGGCCTGGCGGGCGATGAGCTCCCAGGAGACGTCACGGCTGCCGTCGTCCACCAGCAGGACCTCGAGGCCCAGCTCGGGGAGCCCCCCAAGCACCTCCACCAGGCGCTCGAAGAGCTGGGGCAGGCCCTGCTCCTCGTTGTAGACCGGGACGACGACGCTCAGTAGCTGCATGGGATCTGGAAGCCCTCGGGGGAACGACAGTGCTGGGGTTCTGGGACCAGCTCGGGACGAAGGGGCGGATAGCGCGCCTCTCCATCCTGCCACGAGTACTCCGTACCGAGGTCGGCGCCGCTGTACAAGCTGGCCCGCCACGCTCCCAACAGGGCGACGGCCACGAGCAAGGAGGCCGTGATCCCCAGCCAGCGAAGCCGGCCCGCCAGGAGGCGCAGGCTGGCGAGGATACCGAGCGCTGCCAGGGCCGCGGAGCTGATGACCACCCCCGCGGTCCAGGCCGGGCTGCCGTAGCGAAGCTGCACGTGGTGCTCCCCAGCGGGCAGGGGCACCGCCAGCTCGAGCCCGTCGGCGCGCAGGATCTCGACGGTGCTTCCGTCCACCGTGGCGCGCCAGCGGCCATCCCAGGGGTGGTGCACCACCAGCCAAGCCGCGGTGGGCGTCACCGCGAGAAAGTCCTGGCGGTTGTACGTGGCCAGCTCGAGCTGGACCCGGCCCTGGGGCGAGCCTTCGTGGGTGGCCACCGGCCCTTCGATGACGCAGGCATCCGGAGCAGGCGGATCTTCGAGCAGCATGGCTCTGGCCTGCAGCACGTCCTGGGCCTGTCGCGGCGCAACGCACAGCCGCGCCAGCTCGCGGCGGAAGGGCAGGCCGGCCTGGCCGTGCTCCCGCACAGAGGCCTGCTCCATACCGTCGCCCTGGCCGTGCAGCCCGTAGTAGTACTTCAGCTCCGCTGCCTTCCGCTCGGCCATCTCGGCCCGGGTGATGGTGGGCTGAGCGGACTGCACCCAGGTGCCCTTGGCAAGACATAGGCCCAGCTGGGCCAGGAAGCAGGCCGCCGCGGGCAGGGTGAGCCAGCGCCAGCGGGGGCGCCAGACGAGCACGCCGAGGGCCGCCAGCCCACCGCCCCCCAGGAAGGCCACGACGAGCTCGGTGCTCCAGCCCACCGCCCGCAGCTGTTGGGGATTGACCATGGTGTGCTGGGGGGCCACAGCGCTCCAGATCCAGGGCGCCGCCAGCTGCAGCCCCAGGGCAAGGGCCACCACCAGCAGCAGCCCGCGGCGGGCGCCCGCCCCACCCTCGGAGCGCCGCCAGGCCTGCCAGGCCAGGATGCCGAGGATCAGGAAGATCACCGGCAGCAGCTGCCCCAGGCGGCCGGGCACCCGGAAGGCCTTGGCGAAGGGGATGATCTCCCAGGCCCAGATGTGCAGCGGCGTGCGCCCACCCATGGTGTAGACCAGCACCAGCACCGCCAGCACCAGCCACAGCCAGGCTGAACGCCCGATGCGCAGGCCGGCGAAGCGCCCCAGTGGCAGCAGCAGGGCGGCCAGCACCAAGGAGGAGCCGCCGAAGGCCCCGTGCACGTCGGCCCGCAGAGGCATCACGAAGCTGGCCAGCACACCGCCGATGGTGTCCTGGTAGCCCAGGGTCCAGGCGTACTCGCGTCCCACCCGCCCCGTGTTGCCCGCCATGAAGTCCAGCACGAAGGGCATGAGCAGAGAGGCGCTGAGGGCCAGGCCGAGGCCCACCCAGGCCGCGGCACGGCCGTAGAACCTCCAGGGGGCTCCCCAAGGCTCCCGCGGCTCCCCCAGCCAGGGCAGGGCCAGCAGGAAGATCCCCGCCGCCATGGCGCCGAAGTAGGCGAACTGGGGATGGCCGGAGCAGGTGAGCCACCAGGTGGCAAGGGCCAGGGCGAAGGGAGCCACCCGGCTGCGGCGGTCCAGCCACAGCCAGCCGGCCGCCGCGATCACGAACCAGGTCCCCGTCCAGGCCTCCAGCGTGGCCGCGAAGCGGAACAGATCGAGCATGCGCAGGTTGTAGACCGCCACGGTGGACAGCAACCACCCCAGCCATAGAGGCACTCGCAGCCCTCGCAGCAGGCGCCACAGCGCCAGGTGGGCCAGGCCCAGGGAGAGCAACCGGAACAGTGTGTTCCAGGCCAGGGCGTGGCCCTGCCAGTAGCCAGGCATGATCCCGCAGACCCAGGCGATGGGGTGGTGCAGCCCGCCCAGGCTCAGGGCGGCGGCGGTCTGGCCGTGGTGGAAGCCCGGTGCGTACAGTGGGTAGCTGCCCGAGAACACCGAGAACAGCAGCTCCAGCTGATACTCGATGGCGTAGACCGGGTAGTCGTTGCCGATGGACTGTCCGCTCAACCACGGCACCAGCCACCACAGCAGCAGGAAGGGCTGCACCAGCGCGATGACGGGCCAGCACCGGGAGAGACGCTGGAGGAAAGAAGGGAGGGCCATGGGCCGCCTGGAGGGACGTCGAACGTGTGGACCGTTACGATCGTTACACTGGGCCTCAGCTCGCTGCAA
>CAZHIK010001010.1:0-3637 GCA_964532635.1 uncultured Enterobacterales bacterium | reverse complement strand
CCTCTTCCCGGGCACCTGGTACCTGCACCTGCAGGTGAGCGCCTCGGACTTCCAGCTCTGGGGTCCCTGGGGCTCGGGGAGCACCGTGCTGCAGGGCGATGGCAGCGCCAGCATCGTCCAGGCCTACTCGGGGGCCTCGGACATCATCCTGGACGGGGTGACCCTGAGCGGCGGCTACAGCAGCTACGGCGGCGGCTTCGACGGCGGCACCAGTGTGCTCGATGTCACCATGGACGACGTGGTGATCGAGGACTGCGCCACCTACGGCGACGGGGGCGGGATGTACCTGGTGGGCAGCACCCTCGAGGCCAGCGACCTGGTGCTCGACGGCAACCAGGCGACCAGCAGCGGCGGGGGAGCCTACCTGTACGGCAGCACGGTGGAGACCTCGGGGATCACCGTCACCGACAACCTGGCCGGCTACACGTCCGGCGGCCTGTACCTGGCCGTGGGCAGCTTCGAGCTCGAGGACGCCGTGATCTCTGGCAACGAGGCCGAGTACGGTGGGGGCATGATGCTCTACGCGGCCTCGACGGCCCTGAGCGACTGTGTCATCGACAGCAACACGGCCGACATCTGGGGTGGTGGTGCCTACCTGTCCGGCTCGGACATCGCCCTCGACTCGTGCCAGGTCTACGGCAACGCGGCGGCTCCGGGCACCTACAGCGGCGCGGGTGGCGGGCTGGTGTCCTACTCCGCTTCCAGCATCAGCTGCACAGGCAGCTCCAGCGAGACCGCCGGCATCTACGCCAACAGCGCCTACTACGGTGGTGGGGTCTACCTGTACGACAGCAGCAGCACCCTGGTGTCGTCGGTCTGCGACTGGGGGACCAGCGGCGCGGGGGACGACAACTGGTACGGGGATGTCTCCAGCGGGTACTTCTGGGGGGCTGCGTGGGGCAGCGACGCCAGCTTCACCTGCGTGTGGAGCGGCTGCTACTGAACGCGGTGGTGGGTGTGAGATACTGGCGACCCCTCGGGAGGTCTGTGTTGTTCAGGGTTGTCCGACTGTTCGCTCTCCTGGCCGGCCCGCCTCTTGTGGCTGGAGCTTGCGAGGCGGAACCGCAGGCCCGCGACACGGGCGAGGCGTCCCCCTGTGCCCAGGGCGAAGTCCTGGACGGTGAGCAGTGCGTGCCCGAGGCCTGTGGGGCGGGTACCTGGGGCGCGATCGAAGTGGATGGCACCACGGTGTTCGTGGACGCTGCAGCGGCAGCCGGCGGTGACGGCAGTGAGGCGGCGCCCCTGATCTCCATCCAGGCTGGCCTCGATCTGGCGGCCGCTCGGGGGGGCGGGACGGTGGCAGTGGCGGCGGGCACCTACGCGGAGAGCCTGGCCTTCGGCACGGACCACGGCGGCATCCACCTGGCCGGGCGCTGCCGGGATCTGGTGGTGATCGACGCCAGCGGGACCGACTCGCGCACGGCGGGGATCGACGTGGATGTGGACTTCGGCGAGGTGGAGCTGTCGGGGTTGAGCGTCGTCGATGGCAACTACATGGGGGTGGCGGCGTACAGCGGCACCGTGCGGCTGGTGGATGCGGCCGTGGAGCGCTGCTCGCCCATGGGGGTCGGGGCGGCCCGCGGTGCTGTCCTGGCGGGGACCACTCTCGAGGTGCAGCGCTGCCTGCTCCGGGACAACGCGCTGGCGGTGATGGCCCAGGACGACGGCGTGGAGCTGACGCTCACCGAGGTGGAGATCAGCAACGAAGAGGCGAGCAGCGCAGCCTGCGGGGGCATCTTCGCGCAGATGGGGGCGGTGGTGACCGCCCAGGAGAGCAGCGTCACCGGGAGCTGTGGTGGTGGAGCCATGGCCCACGACGAAGGCACCGAGCTGATGTTGGTCGACACGCGGGTGCACGACTTCGCGCCGGCCTCGCCGGGCGGCTGGACCCTGGGCATGATCGCGATGGACGGAGCCCTGGTGACGGCCGAGGGCTGCGTGATCGAGGGCAACGCTTCGACGGGCGCCTACGCCTACGATCCGGGCAGCCGGATCACCCTCGTCGACACCGCGGTCCGCGACACCCGGCCGGACCAGAGCGGAGAGTACGGCTATGGCGTCTCCGCGGCCGCCGGGGGCACCCTGACCATGGAAGGCGGGGAGGTGGTCGGGAGCACCTCGGTGGGTGTGGCCGTCTATGGCGCCGACTCCCTGGTCGCCCTGAGCGACACCGCGGTGCGCGACACCATCGCGGGCCCCGGCGGGACCAGCGGCCAGGGCGTCCTGGCTCTGAGCGGGTCGACCGTCCGGGTGGAGTCCTGCGAGCTGGCTGGGAATGTCGAGTCGGCGATCACAGCCCTGGAGCGCGGCACCACGTTGGAGCTGCGGGACACTGTTGTGCGCGACACCGTTCCCGAGGCCAGCGGGAGCTACGCCTTCGGGCTGTACCTGGGGGAGGGGGCGCAGGTCGAGGTAGATCGTTGCGAGATCGCGGGCAGCACCTGGGCGGGGATCTTCGTCGTCGATGAGGGCACGACGGTCGCCCTGCGCGACAGCACCGTGCGCGACACCTCCGCCGGTGTGGAGGACAGCATCGGCCGCGGCATCGCGGTGTTCATGGGAGCCGAGCTGAGCGCCGATGGCTGCCTGGTGACGAACAACGTCGGCGACGGCGTCGTCGCCTGGAGCCCCGGGACGCAGGTGGCGCTGCGGGACACGGTGGTCCGAGAGACCGCATCGGCCTGGCAGGACGAGACCGCCGGCGGCATCACGGTGGCGGAGGGGGCCTGGCTCGAGGCGGTGGACTGCGAGGTGGTGGGCAACAGCGACACCGGGGTCCAGGCCTGGTACGCGGGCACCGAGCTGGTCCTGCGCCGCTGCTCCATCCGCGACACGCGGATCGGCAGCCGGGGCGAGGACGCCGACGCCATCGGCGCCTACTACGGCGCGCACATCCTCGTCGAAGGTTGCGAGGTGGTGGACAACGCCAGCCACGGGGTCCTGGCCCAGTCTCCCGGCACCCGGGTCACGCTTCGGGACACCAGCATCCGCGACACCCAGCCCAACATGGCGAACACCGAGGGCCAGGGGATCCAGGTCTTCGCTGGCGCGTTGGTGACCGCGGAGGACTGCGAGCTCGCGGGCAACCACTGGCTGGGGGCCATGGTGGAGGGCGAAGGCTCGGAGCTGGCGCTGCTGGGGAGCTCCGTGATCGACACCGAGCCCATCACCGTGGGCCACTCGGGCTTCGGGGTCGGTTGTAGCAGCGGGGGCAGGCTCTGGATGGCGGACAGCCGCGTGGAGGGCAACCTCAACATCGGCGTGGTGGTCGAGGGCACTGGGTCCTGGGCGGAGCTGCGCGACACCACGGTCACCGGGACGCTGCAGGGCACCGGTGAGCAGAGCATGACCGCCATCGGCGTGCTGGCACAGATGGGCGCAGGGTTGCAGGCGCAGGGGCTGACGGCCGTGGGGAACGAGGGCCCGGGCCTGGCGGTGATCAATCCGGGGACCTGGGGAAGCTGCACCGACTGTGCGCTGCTGGACAACCTGTTCGCTGGAGCGGTGGCCGTGCACGACTGCTCGCTGGGGATCTACGACTCGGAGATCTCCGGAAACCGTGAGAGCGTGGACCTGGGCGGTGGCGTGGGGATCTACGCGGCCGCGCTGGACATCGGCCCGCCGGTGGTCGAGATCC
>CAZHIK010001009.1:0-3650 GCA_964532635.1 uncultured Enterobacterales bacterium | reverse complement strand
CTTGACATCCATCTTCACAAAAGCGCGCCGATCACGTTGTGGCTGCCGAAGGACGAGGGGTGGGCGCATCACCTCGTCAAGATCACACCCACGTTCCACGAGATCCCCGCCACCGAACTGCTACCGTTGTTCAGCGGCACCGTGGTCTCCGACTCGCGCAGGGCACCGATGTAGGTGTAGAGCTGGTGGCCGCTGCGCCAACCCTCCCAGGCGCTGGTAGGGATGGTGAAGGCTCCGTCGTTCTCCACCAGACAGCTGAGGATCTCGAAGGTCTCACGGCCGTCCCCGGAAACACGCGCGATGTAGATGACCACTGCATCGGCCTCGATCTCTTGCCAGCGAAACGCGAGCTGGTCCTGCTCCAGGGTAGGGGGTTCGCTGCCAGCGATGTCGGGGCTGGTGAGCATGAAGGGCTCAGGCGTCGCGGCCAGCCCGTCGATGGTGAAGTCGTCCAAGCCCCACAGCCCCCCGATGGTGAGCGCGTAACTGGCGCTCTCCTCCAAGGACTGCGCGCCAAGCATCAGCTCGAAGCGGGTCTCGTCGGAGACCCACTCCGGCTCGAGGCTCCCCAGATCTCCGCTGAGGGTGACGCTGGCACCCGAGAGGTCCATGCCGCCGCGGCTGTCCACCTCGAAGCTGTCGCTGGTGCAGCTGTCCAGACCAGGAGCGAAGAGGTCCCGGTAGCGCTCGTTGTCCGGGCGAGCGGGGAACCACAGCTGAACCAGGCCGTAGTCCTCGACATCGTGGGCCCAGTAGCTGCCGCGGTGATCGAACCACTGCAGCGCGCCCTTGGCCGCCACCATGCCGCTCTCGTCGTCCAGATCCAGGTAGCGGAAGCCGGAGGGCAGCATGGCCTGACCGCCATCCTGTGTGACGGTGACATCCACCACACCGGCCGAGGCCACGGCGGGAGTGATCAGCTCCAGGGAGCCCACCCCGGCGCCGGTGACGGACGCCGCAGCGCCTCCAAAGCTGACTGCAGCTTCCGGATCGAGATCGACACCCGCCAGGGTGACCACGCTGCCTCCACCCCGCGGGCCGAAGCCAGGCGTCAGGACCTGGGGCTGGGGAGGAAGGCCGGGTTCGTCCGTGTCGAAGGGGCCGGTGTCGTCCACCTCGGCACCCGTGTCGTCCTCCGCCTCGCCGGTGTCATCCACCGGCTGGTCGCTGTCGAGGACGGGAGGATCGTCCCCCTGGCGTTCCTGGTGCCAGGTGTCCCAGTCGGCGGGATTCAGGGTGCAGCCCGCCAGGAGCAGTGTGAGGAACGGAAGGCGCACGGGGTTCATCGGCAGTTCTCCATCAGAGCGCTACAGCGCAGCTCTCGGGCCTGGCCCGCCTCGAGCTGCAGGAAGTCCGGCCGCTCGATGCTGCGGCCCGAGGGGAAGGCGGCCACCAGATCGTAGGCGCCGGGAGCCAAGGCTCCGGGAGGGTGGCGGCGGCCGCTCGCGTCCACCAACCACAGCTCGCTGTGGTCGCCCGAGGCGGTAACGGTGGCGACGGGCGCGGGCTTGGGGGTGGGGGCTGAGGGCGCGGAGCTCGGGCCGCGACGCTCGGGGCTGGGCACTGGGCGCTCGGCGACCGGCTCGCGAAGCTCGGGGCTCGACTCGCGGGACTCGGCCTTGGGCGCGAGGGGTACAGGGCTCGGCTCGGCGACCGGCTCGGGCACCACCACCACGGGCTCGGGCGCCGCCGCCTCCACCTCGAGCGCTTCGGACACCAACACCGGCTCGACCGCGGACACCTCGACCACATCGGGCTCACCACCGAACAGCACCCAGGCCAGGCCCACCGCCGCAGCGGACACCAGGGCGCTGACCACCGCGGTCCGACGCACCCGACCCCGGTTCATGCGCTCGGCGGCCTCGAAGGCCTCTATCGTCAGGGTGGGGCCGTTGACGAAGGGCCCCTCGCCCGGCGCGGGCGATGAGGGCTCGAAGCCCGAGCCCAGCTCCACGGGGACGATGGGAGCCGAGAGCTCGATTTCCGTAGGATCGTCCTCGAGCAACACCGGCTGCGCCAGCGCACACGCTGGCAGCTGAAAGTTGGGTGGCTCGGTGGTCTCGGCACCCCAGGGCTGCTGGCCCGACAGGACCCGGCGCAGTGTGGCGCAGTCCGGGATGCGCTGCTCGACGTCGGGCTGGAGGGTACCAGCCAGCCCCTGCTGCATGGCCACGGGGAGCTCGGGCACCAGCTCCACGGGGTCGACGTAGTCGGCGCTGGCCACCGCGTTGAAGACCTCCCGCATGTTGTCGCCGGTGAAGGCCTGCCGGTGGGTGACGAGCTGGTAGAGGATGCAGCCCAGGGAGAAGATGTCGGCCCGCTCGTCCACCGCCTGGGCCCGATCCACCTGCTCCGGCGCCATGAACGCCGGCGTGCCCACCGGGAAGCCGGCCTGGGTCCCGTGACCGGCGTCGTCCCGATGCAGCGCCTTGGCGATCCCGAAGTCGGTGACCTTGGGAGCCCAGCGACCGATGTCCCGGGCCAGCAGCACGTTGGCGGGCTTGAGGTCGCGGTGGACGTAGCCCAGGGCGTGGGCCTGCTCCATGGCGCTGAGGATCCCGCAGAACATCTGGCTGGCGGTCTGCAGATCCGGGTGGTTTCCCGCCACCCAGGCGTCCAGGGTCGGTCCGTCGACGAACTCCATCAGCAGCCCTGGCGCGCCGTGCACGTCGAGTACGTCGGTGACAGACACCAGGTTGGGGTGGCGCAGGCGAGCCTGCACCCGGCCCTCGAGCAGCAGCCGCTCGCGCACAAGGTGCGAGCTGACGTCGAGCACCTTCAGGGCGTGCAGGGTCCCCAATGTGGCGTGCCGCACCAGGTAGACCGTGGCCATGCCGCCCCGGCCAAGCACCCGCTCGACGCGGTAGCGGCAGACCTCATGGCCAGCGGGCAGCGCGCCCACCAGGGCCTCGGCGACCAAACCGCCCGCGGAAATGCCAGCATCCACGGAGACCATCACCACCTCCCCACGACCACAGCGCCGAGCACCAGACCCGCGGAGATCCCCGCGGCGCCGTAGGCAGTGAAGCCCGCGGCGCGGTTCAGGTCGTAGGCCTGCTGAGCGTCGCCCTGGACCTCGGTGGCCCAGAAGCGGTGCTCGGCGCGCTGGGCCACCAGGGCGGAGGCGCCACTGGTGACGCCGACGGCCAGGCCCGCACCGAGCAAGGCCCAGGACCCGTGACCGCGGCGCTCGGTCTGCACCGCCGGGGCTGTCGCCAGGGCGGCGTCCACAGCAGCCGCCTCATCCACCACCGGCACGGGCTCGGGCACGACGGGGGGCTCGGCTTCGGCCGCCAGGCGCTCCTCCCGGCGCAGTCGGGCCTGGTCGAGGGCGCGCTCGAGCCCGCTACCAGCGGGCACCCAGGCAGGATCGGGCACGACCATCGGGTCATGGGCCACCAGCGCGTCGAAGGCGGCATCCAGCGCCACCTCGTCCCGCTCGAGCCATGCGTCCAGCCCCCGCGCCAGCAGCAGCTGGCTCTCCACCAGGGACGAGGGCGGCTGATGGCCACACGCGAAGCTCTCCTCGGCGTCGGCCAGGGAGGTGGCGAAGCCCTCCGGGTCCAGCTGGGCGTAGGCCTCCAGAGCCGCAGCCAGGGCTTCGGGGCCGCCTTCCGGACAGGGTGCCTCGTTGGCGTGGGCGAGGGGCG
>CAZHIK010001008.1:0-3650 GCA_964532635.1 uncultured Enterobacterales bacterium | reverse complement strand
GCTCTCGAAGCCGCTCCAGTTGGAAGACAGCACGATCTCCGCCGAGCCGTCCGCGTCCACGTCGGCGATCACCGGGTACTCCCACTGCGTTCCCGAGCTGTGGATCCCAGTGCTGTAGCGCACGGCTCCGGTGGCACCGTCGAAGATCCACAGGGTGCTCTCATCGGCGTAGATCACCTCGTAGGCACCGTCTCCATCGACGTCGTAGCCGGAGCAACCCGCTAGGCCGCTGTAGTCGGAGATCGGGGCGGACCACAGGATTGCGCCGCAGGACTCGATCACCGAGATGAAGGTACCGGAGGGGACCGCGATCTCCACGTCACCATCGCCATCGAAGTCGGCCGCCGCCGGTGGGCCGGCGTTGTCGCCCGGGAACGCCAGGCTCATCAGCAGGCTGCCGTCGCTGTCGTGCAGGTGCAGCCAGGCGTCCTCTGCGGAGGCCACCTCCCCCTCGGGGTCGCCGTCGAAGTCGGCCGTCGCCGCGAAGGAGCCCCAGCTGCCCTGGCTGCTCTCCCACTCGAGGCTGCCGTCATGGGCGAAGACCGACTCCCCCAGGATCAGCTCCATGGTGCCGTCCAGGTCCAGATCGGCCGCCACCGGCGTGCGGAAGTCGGCGTCGAGATCCTCGATGGTGAGTACCAGGCTGCCGTCGGCGCCCGAGACCACCACCGTGTCCATGATCACCTCCACGGCTCCGTCACCGTCGAGGTCGGCCACGGTGGGCTCGGGGTACTCACCGACGTCGACGGGCAGGGAGCTCCACACCTCGCTGCCCGAGCTGTCCACGGCCCTCACGGTCTGATCTTCGCCCAGACAGATCACCTCGGGCTGGCCGTCCTGGTTCACATCGGCGATGCTCACGCCGCTGCGACCGTGGAAGCCGGCAACCGAAAAGATCGTTCCGCTCCCGTCTCCGTGAAGGGCGGTCAGGGTGCTCCCGAACAGCGTGGTGAAGGCGATATCCGGGATGTCCCGCTCGTCCACCAGCCCGTCCCCGTTGTCGTCCGTCAGGTTGCCCACCGCGGGCATCACGATGGGCCCCCGACCGTCGCTGGTGTAGTGACGCCACTCGAGGGTCACGTTCCAGGGATCGGCGACCGCCGCGACCGTGCCCGTGCACTGTTCGAGCAGCTCCACCTCCCCTCCGGGGTGCCCCTCGACCTCGCAGTCCTCGTCGACGCAGTCCGCCACGCCATCACCGTCCACGTCCTCGAAGCCCTCGTCCACCAGCCCGTCGCCGTCATCGTCCTCGCCGCTGCACTCCTCCTCGGGGGGCGGGGGCGGCTCGCTGTCCCCGGTCTCTTCGGGCGGCGGAGTGTCTCTGTCCCAGCTCCAGCCATGTTCCTCGGGCTTGCTGTCGGGTTCGGTCTCGCGCTCGCTCAGGCTGTAGTCCTGGCAGCCGACCGTCAGCAGCAGGGTGAAGGGAAGGACGATTCTCATGGGCAGCGCCACCGGCCTCACCTACATGGTGCGGTCCGCATGAAGAGCTGATCGGCCTTCACCGGAGTGAATCACGGCGCAGGTCCACAAAGGCCCGGACCGGCGCACAGGCGATCAGGGCGCGAACGCGTAGAGATCCTCGACGAAGATCGAGCGCCCGATCAGCCCTGCCGGCTCTCCCTCCAGCGTGAACCAGGAGACATCCCAGACCACCGTGCCGTCGGGCGTGCACTCCCGCACGCGGGTGGTGCTGCCGTAGTTCTGCAGGGTGTTGCCCCCGGGCAGGCGGTGGGCCTCGCCGTAGCTGTCGGCCGGGATGCCGTCGCCCTCGCCGAAACTCCAGACCTGGCGCAGCGTGGCGGCCTCGTCGTCCAGCTCGTACTCCCGCGTCACCCCCTCGATGGAGGCGGTGCTGGCGTGGGTGGACAGCAGCAGGGTGCCGCTGTCGGTCATGCTCACCCCGTGCTGCCAGTCGAACTGGGACTCCACCGGGTCGAACTTCCAGTCCGACAGCTGCCCGAAGCTGCGCAGGGTGGCGCCGCTGTCCAGGTCGATCTCCACCACCGTCATCGACGAGTAGAACGAGTACAGCAGCGTGTTGCTGTCCTCGTTCCAGAACAGGGCGTTGGACTGGCACCAGCTGTTGAGCAGGCCGAAGCCCTCCTCGAAGTCCCGGCAGCTCCACAGGGTCTCCTGCGTGCCGTCGGGATGGAGGACCTCGAGGGTCTCGTACTGCTGGCGGCCGTCGCCCCAGACGATGGTCTCGTCGGGCAGCTCCACGAAGGCGTGGTGGTGACCCGGGGTCTCGTAGGAGGCCACGATGGTGCCGTCGATCTTGGCCCGGTACACGTTGGAGTCGAGCTTCTCGAGGATGCGGGTGTCGTCGAAGAGCAGGTCGTCGCCATCCCGGGACACCGAGGCCCAGAAGCTGGCCGAGCCCGAGCGATTCTTCCAGGCCCACACAACCCGCCCCTGGCGGTCCATCATGAAGCGCCAGGCGTCGAAGCCGTCGATGCCGCCCATCACGCCGATGGACATGAACAGGTAGTTGCCCTGGCTGTCCCAGGCCGCGGGATCGGAGATCGCCACATCGGCGATGGGCATCCCCTCGTGCAGCTCCCCCGTGGTGGCGGTCCGCGCTTCGGTGGTCTGCTGTCCCCCATCCGAGTCCACCACCACCCGGAAGTCCACCTCCGTCTCGTAGGGCACACCCAGCAGCAGCTGCTGCTGGGGTCCATCGGCGACGTCGAGGGCGGGAGTCTGGTGCCACTCGCCCTCGTCGAAGCTGTACTCGACGACCGCGCTGCCCTCCCCGACCTGCTCCCAGCTCACCACCACGATGGAGGCGAAGGTCTCGTGCAGGGCCCAGGCGACCTCAGTGGCCTCGGCGCCCGCCTGCTGGGTGTCGGTGTCATCGACGACGGGGCCGTCCCCGCTGTCCTGGGCCTTCTTGCAGCCAGCGACGATCAGCAGGGCCGGGATCACAGCTCGCATCATGGTGGACGCCTCCCTGGGGCTGTGCCCGTGAGCCTATCCGACACCGCAGACGGAAGATGGTGTTCCTCCCGGGCCCTGCACAGCCTCTGCACGAACTCCGCAGCGCCTCGGCACAACGGCGTCACGGGATGAGCACGGCAGCGGGCCATGCTGCCCGAGTCCCGCTGTCCACCGGAGGTCCCGTGGAAGCCGTGCCCCAGCCGAGTTCGGAAGTCCGGGCCCCCAGCCCCCCCCCCCCCCCGCACGAACACGAACACGGACACGAGCCAGCCCCCATCATCCCCCCCCACCCCCCGGAGCGCGCCCCCCCCCCCCCCTGGACCGCCGAGGCCTTCCCCGGCGTGGGTCGAATCCTCCAAGCCGGGGCCGGCTTCCTGCTGCTCGGGCTCGCGGGAGCCGCCGGCAAGGGCACCCTCGCCGCGGCCGTCGCGCTACCCGCGGTGATCCTGGGGCTCGCCGTCCTGCCCGGCATCATCGGGGCCCCCGCCCTGCTGGTGCTGCACCAGGTGCAGCGCTTGCGAGCGAGCCCGGGCCGGCTGCTGCACGCCCTGACCGAAGCCTGGATGGAAGCCGGCCGCCTGGCCGGTGGCCTGGCCGCCGTGGTCCTGTTCTTCGCGCTGACCAGCCTGCAGGGCACCGAGCTGATGTTCTACAGCCTGGCCTTGGCGGGCTGGCTGGGCCTGGCCGCCGCCCGGCGGCGCCTGGGCGAGATG
>CAZHIK010001007.1:1495-3662 GCA_964532635.1 uncultured Enterobacterales bacterium | reverse complement strand
GACAGGGCCAGGGCCAGCGTGTTGCTGCTGCCCTTGACCTCGGAGAGCCCCGACAGCATCTCCACGTGGCGCTGCCCGAGCACGTCGCCGGCCCGGAACAGCACGGTGCCTTGCTTGACCTGGATCTCCACCGGCAGCACCTCGGCCGCCGCGTCGCTGCGCCGCCGCTCCGTGATGTCGGTGCGGGAGGTGACGTTGGGACGCACCGCCGCACGGGCGATGGCTGCGGCGGCGCGCTCGGCCGCCGCCCCCGCCTCGGTGGGCTCGTGCTCGAGCACGTACAGCGCCAGGTCCTGGCGCGCCCCCTCGACGGTGACGACGTCGTCGAGGCGATCCAGGAGCACCTCTCGTCGTCCGTCGGAGGTGATCCGGTTGACGGAGATGACCTTGGTGTCCGGCGGGATGATGCTGCGCTCGTGTACCACGAAGCGACGCATGGTGACCCCGATGAACTCGTTGGTCAGGGCCTCCACCTCATTGTCGAAGCCCACCTCGAGCAAGGCGCGGACGTGGTCCTGGTCGACGGCCAGCTCGAGGGTGGTCAGGAACTCCTGGCCGATCTGATCGAGCTGGGCGGGGGTTGGCTCGGCGGGAACGGGCTCGGGGACTGGGGCGGGCTCGGGTGGAGCGCCCTCGGCCGCGTCTTCTTCGACGGGCGGATTGGCGATGGCGTCGAGCTTGCGCCGGGCCGCGTCGAAGGACAGGGACACCCGGTTCTGGAGCCGGGCCCCGAGGGTGGCGTCCATCTCGTAGACCGGAGGCACGGTCTGGCGGGCTTCGTTCTGCTGCTCGGCGGTGTGATCCCAGTCGATGTAGGAGAAGGAAACGGGGGAGAGCAGATCGTATGGCGCTACGTCCCCCACCTCGAACTGGCCCTCGGGCACGCGCACGTGGTCCATCATCAGCAGTGCGGCCACCGTGCAGATGCCTACCAGCAGCAGGGCGCGAAGCCCGGTGCCTCGATCGCGAAAGCTCCCGATGGAGGAGATGCGACCGATTGCCTGCAGCCTACGCTTCCAGCTCATCGGCAGCCTCCTGGGTGGGTGGGGGATCGTCCACCGGTTCCTCGCCGCGGGCCTGGCGCTCGGCCCGGGTCTTGCGCTCGTAGGCGTCGATGATGGCCGCCACCAGGCGGTGGCGCACCACGTCGGCCTTGGTGAAGCGCACCTCGGCGATGCCTTCGATGTGGCGCAGCAGCCTCGAGGCTTCCACCAGCCCCGAGACCTGGCCGGACGGCAGGTCGATCTGAGTGACATCGCCGGTGACGACCGCCTGGGTGTCCTGGCCCAGGCGGGTCAGGAACATCTTCATCTGCTCCGACGAGGTGTTCTGAGCCTCGTCGAGGATCACGAAGGCCTCGTTGAGGGTGCGGCCACGCATGAAGGCCAGCGGCGCCACCTCGATCACCCCCCGCTGGATGAGACGGGCGGCCTTGTCGTAGCCCACCATGTCGTGCAGTGCGTCGTAGAGCGGCCGCAGGTAGGGGTTGATCTTCTCGGCCATGTCGCCAGGCAGGAAGCCGAGCTTCTCGCCGGCTTCGACGGCCGGGCGGCACAGCACGATGCGCGCCACCTCATCGCGCTTGAGCGCGCCGACGGCCATGGCCATGGCCAGGTAGGTCTTGCCGGTACCTGCCGGGCCCACGCCGAAGACCAGGTCGTGGTCACGGATGGCCTGGATGTAGGCGCGCTGCATGGGGGTGCGCGGAAAGATGCTGCGCTTTCGCCCGGGCACGAAGACCGTGTCCTGGAACAGGCCCACGATGTCCACTGTGGGATCCCGCTGGACCAGGCGGCAGGCCTGATCCACGTCGGCGACGTGCAGGGGGAAGCGGCCCAGGGCCAGGGTATGGAGTTGCTGGAGCACGTGGGCCGCCAGCAGCACCGAGCCGTCGTCGCCGTCGACCCGCAGCTCGCTGCCCCGTCGCCCGATGCGCACCGCCAGGGCGCGGGCGATCTGGGCCAGGTGCTGGTCCAGCTCCCCGCACACCGAGCGCAAGGCCTCGTGGGGGCCGTCGAGGGTGACGACGAGCGCGCGATCGCCGACGGCAATCGCCTCGCGGTAGCGGCCCGCTGCCGCGTACGCCTCGGCGAGGACGAATTGACCGCGGTAGTGGGTGGGACCCAGATCCCGCGAGGCGCGCTCCGCCAGCGCGACGGCCTCGGCC
>CAZHIK010001007.1:0-1485 GCA_964532635.1 uncultured Enterobacterales bacterium | reverse complement strand
CGATCTGCTGCAACGGGTGGCTCAATGCTTCCCCCTCGCCTTCTTTTTCTTGCCCTCGGAGCGGTACTTCTGCTTGAAGAGCCGGATGGCGGTCTGGCGGATCACCGAGGGGATGTTGTGGTTGCGGGTGAGATCCTGCAGGTCCTTCTTCTGCAGGGTGCCCACCAGCCGCACGCCCACCGAGGGGGGCGTCTTGGGGTTGTTCACCAGGGCGACCTTGACCGGGTACTTGCGCAGGAACTCCCGGTTGGTGGCGACCTCGCGGAGCACGTCGTCCATGATGTTGCGGTTTCCGGCGATGGACTTGACCTCGCCGTCGGTGAGGCGACCGGACTTGACCACGGCCATGCAGATCTGCTTGTTGCGGTCCTTGAGCAGGATGCTGCGCACCGTCTTGTTGCCCACGTGGGCGAGGCGGACCTTCTGGCCCACGCTCATCTTCCCGATCTGTTTTTCGAGCTTCAGCTCCTCTTCGTTGGAGGCGTCGCCATCCTCGGTGAGATCCCAGGAGAAGCTCGAGAGATCATCGGTAAACTCGAAGTCGAAGCCGTGGAAGAGATCGTCCTCGTCGTCGCCGAGGGCGTCGAGATCGAACAGCTGAAGTCGGCCATCCGCCCGCTGCGCGAGGGCTCGAGAGCGGCCTCCGGTGAGCGCGGCCTCCACCTCGGCATCGAGGTCCACGCCCATGCCGGAGAAGTCGCGCTCTTCGGGTACGCCTTCGGGCAGCACCTTGCTCATGCGCATGAAGGAGCGAGCCTTGCGCAGGTGCTCGTCGGCGCAGTTGGGGTTGGCGTGCAGGGCCACGAAGACCCGCGGGGTCATGAGCAGGCGCTCCTGGTTGTAGCAGACGCGCTCGCACAGCTCGGCGTCGGCGCGGTCGGCGATCATGATGATGGTGCGGTCGTTGGCGTTGCGGATGGTCATGATCCGCGTGTCGAGCATGGGGGCGTCGGTGCGCAGCACGGCCAGGAACTCGAGCAGCTTGGTGGGCGACTGCTGGGTGATGAGGGGCGCCATCTCGTGCTCGGGCATGGCCCTGAGGCTGCCAGCGGCCGCGGCGCGCACCTCGGCGGCGGGATCCTGGGCCAGCAAGTAGGCGCAGCCCAGCAGCTCGGACGGGTGGCTGGTCAGGTGGCCCTGGGCCAGGGCCAGCCGATCTTCCATTGGAGCCGAGGGCAGCACCAGCTCCCGCACGGCCCTGGGGATTCCCAGCCTCTCGAAGGGGATCTCTTCGTCCATGGGGTCCACTGCTCCAGGCGCGAGGGGGTCCGACACGCAGGAACGGTATGCGGCTGTCAAGCCACCAGCAAGCCGGCCAGGTGCCACAACGCCCCCACGGAAGGGGCTCCGAGGGGGCGCAGAGAGGATTCCAGACGGGGGATGACTAGTCGTCGTCGCCTTCGTCGGAGAAGGGCGAGGCGGCCTTGATGGCGTCGATGAGGTTGCCAGGCACGGGCTCGTAGCCGCTGAACTCCATGGTGAAAG
>CAZHIK010001006.1:3122-3663 GCA_964532635.1 uncultured Enterobacterales bacterium | reverse complement strand
GGGGGGCTGCGGGGCCTCCCCGCCACCTGGCGGCGGGGCGACACAGCGGGCGGGATCGGAGGGACTGGGCTCGGTGCGGTCGGGGTGGGGCTGCTCGTCGGTGGCGAAGCGGACCTGGGCCGCGCCGGGCTGGGACACCGCGTAGCGCCCCACGGAGGGGTAGGGCTGGACCACGGTGGCGGGCTCGTCGAAGTCGTCCTCGTCGAGGTGACGGTCCCGAGGCTGGGCTGGAGCCGCGACCGGGGCTTGGGGCTGCGCCTGGGGTGCGCCGAAGGGATCGGTGAGTGGATGCTCCTCGGCCTGGGGCTGGCTCTCGACGCGGTGGGCCATTGGCGGAGCGGAGCCGTCGAGGGAGACGAACAGGCGGGTGCCGGTGAGGGCGCCCTCGTTGAGCTGCTCGCGCTGGCCCCGAAGCTGGCCCTGGACGACATCGGTGGCCAAGGCGTCCATGGTCTGGCCGTTGGCCTGGTCGGCGTATTGGCGCAAGACGTCGGCCAGCTGTTGCGCGCTGGGGCGTACATCGGGGCTGAACGCGGACATC
>CAZHIK010001006.1:0-3112 GCA_964532635.1 uncultured Enterobacterales bacterium | reverse complement strand
GGTCCTTCAGCGCGCGGGCCCAGGCGTCGTTGGGCATGCCCACGGTGTGGAGGCTCTCGACCATGTGGCGCAGCTGGTTGTCGTGTTCGCCCGGCGACACGGGCAGGCCCTTGATCCAGTCGGAGCCCAGCAGCTCCACCAGCAGCAGCCCGAGGGAGTAGATGTCGGCCGAGTGATCGCCCCGATCGCCTTCCTTGCGCTCGGGGGACATGTACTTCCAGGAGCCGAAGCGCATCATGCCCGTCTGGGCGCTACGCAGGGGCGAGGACGCCCGCGCGGTGCCGAAGTCCAGCACCTTGAGCTCGCCGTCGATGGACAGCATCACGTTGGAGGGCTTGATGTCGCGGTGGATGACCCGCAGCGGCTCCTGCTGTCCGTAGGGTACGCGCCGGAAGGCAGCGTCGAGGGCCGACGCCGTGGCGACCCCGATCTGGAGCGCCGCGCGCGCCGGGAAGGTGCGGTGGAGGGTCTTGAGGTGGTCGAGGAGTTGCTGGAGGTTGAGCCCCTCGACGTACTCCATGATGATCGCGGGCTGATCGTCGAACTCACTGAGCTCTTCGACGCGCACGATGTGTTTGTGGCGCAGGCGCGCCAGCAGGCGGGCTTCGTCGCGGGTGCGGGCCAGCACCTCGTCGGAGTCGGCCCACTTTTCTCGCAGAACCTTGACGGCCACGAGGCGGTCGACGCCCCCCTTGCCCTTGGCTTCCGCGAGGTACACACGCGCAAATGTGCCCGAGGCGAGCTCCTCGAGCAGCGTGAGTTCCATACGATTCGAGCCGGCGGAAGGACCCATCTTCGGCGAAAGCATCCCGTTGGGAGGGCCCGCAGGGGACGCGAGCCCTGCGGGGTCGGAGAATGTGGCACGTTAACATCGCTGCGGTCAACGATGCCATCCCTTGCGCTGGAGTGGCTCGATATGGTTAATACTCGATCCCTTGGCCCCTCGTGCGCACCCTGAGGGCCACAGGAGGAAGATCTTCCCATGAAGCCTTGGCGAGCCTCCGTGCTGCTGTGCCTCACCCTCGGCGCGTGCAGCTTCCTCGAGCAGTTCGGTATCGGCGGCGACCCCGCCGCCGATGCGGTCAGTTCGGCAAAGCAGGTCCTCGGATCCGGTGACATCCCCTCGGGTGTCACCGCGCTCGAGACCGCCTACTCCGAGAACCCCGAGTCCGTCGATGCGGCCATCGGTGCGGCCTACGCCGCCTACCTCGCCGGTGACTTCGGCAAGGCCGATGGCATCCTCGAGGCTGCGGCTGGGCTCGATCCAACCCGTGCGGGTGAGATCGCTGTTCGGCGCGCCCTGGTCTCACTGGGCTCCGGTGACCTCGATCAAGTCCGCGCTCACGGCGAAGCCAGCGGCCTCCCGGCCGGGATGCTGCTGGCCGCCGAGGTGGCCCTCGCCGACGGCGAGCGCGACGCTGCATCGACCCTCCTGCAGGCTGCCAAGGCGGCTCCGGACAGCGCCATCGCGGCCACCGCTTCGGGCTACCTCGGGCTGATGGAGGATGCAGATCCGGTGGTTCAGGGTCTCAGTGAGGCCCAGGCTCTCTGGGCGCTGGGCGAACGGCGCGTTGCCGTTCGGTCTGTCGAGGAGCTCGTGAAGTCGCTGTCCGACGATCGTGAAGACAAGGCCGAGATGTTGCTGGTCTGGGCCGGCCGCGCTGCTGCCGCGGGTGAGTCCCAGGTGGCCAGCAACCTGGTGGAGTCCATCGACTTCCCGCCGGCCGGCCAGCAGTGGCGCGTCATCGCCACCCGCGCCATCGTGGCGTGCTCCGAGGGTGATGCCGAGCGCTGTGGCTCCCTGCTCGATGGGATCGCCAAGGGCGCGCCCCCGGCCGGCCTGGCCGATGCACGCGCCACCGCCGCGATCGCCCTCGCCGCTCACGATCCGGGCGCTGCCGCCAAGATCGCGGGGGACCACCCCTCCGCGTCGGTCGCGCGCGCGCTGCAGGCCGCGGGTGAGTCCGCGGATGCCGCGGATCTCGCGGGCTCTGGACCCTATGCCCAGTTCCTCTCCGCAGGAGGTGGCTGATGTCCTCGAAGAAACTCATGGCGGGCCTGCTGATGGCCGCACTGCTGGTGCCTGGCTCGGCGCTGGCCAAGAAGAACAAGGGTGAAGGTGTGGCGGTCAAGGTGATCGTCACCACCGAAACGGGAGAGCCCGTCTCCACCGCCGTCATCCGACACCCCGACGAGGCCGACCGCCACCGCGTCAACGCCGTGGACGGTTCCTGGGAGGCTTCGGTGCTCTACATGCCCGACGGTACCGAGCTGGTCTTCGAGCCAGTGCTCACCCTGCGCCTCGAGATCTCGGCCCCCGGGTACATGACCCAGGTCATCCAGTACGACGTCCGCAAGCGCAACAACAAGATCCCGGTCTCGCTGTCGCTGCTCGAGCTCGAGAGCGAGGAGATCGAGGAGCCGGTCATCCAGTTCGGGCGCGATCGCCCGCGCGACGATGCCGGCGCCACCCCGGCCAACTAGGAGCTACCGTGCACGCGCTCATGCTTTCCATGGTCCTGGCTGCCGGGCCCGCCTCCGCCGCGAGCTGGTCCGATCTGGCCGATCTCTTCCCCGCGCTTCCCTGCCACGACGGCTGGGCCGGCTGCATCGTCGATGGCCTGCCCCACGGCCCCGACATGGTCGATGGCTCCGATGGTGTCCCGGTCCCCGCGGCCATGCGGCTGGACTGGTTCACCCTGTCGGGCACTCCGGCCACCTCCCCGTTCGTCGGGCTGTCGGACTACCCCGCCGAGCTGGCCCAGGTTGCCCCCAAGCCGCCCTCCCGTGTCCAGCAGCCCGATCGTGCTGTGGCCCAGGCCGACAACCGGCCCGGTCCTCGCGATCCGGTGGTGCGTGACAACCCCGCGCGCGACCGTCCCGGGCCGCGCAACGCGGGCTCCCAGGACGCCGTGGCCGATGCGGGCCACGGTCAGTCCGGCGGCAACGATCCCGTCGGGGCCCAGAACGATCCGCAGCCGGTGGGCCCCCGCCTGCCGCCTTCCCAGATCCTTCCCGCTGGTACCCAGCCCCAGGCCGCCCGAGTTGATCCACTGACGCGGCCGGTCATAGAGGTAATACTGGGCGGCGAACATCTGGTGCTGGCCCACGT
>CAZHIK010001005.1:0-3672 GCA_964532635.1 uncultured Enterobacterales bacterium | reverse complement strand
CGGAGGGCAGAGGCTCCGAACGCGGCCCCGGAGGCCGATCCGGCTCCCCCAGCCCTTGCTCCACCTCGCGGACCACCCGACAGACGTTCTCGAGCACCCCACGCAGCTCGGCCTCGGTGCTCAGGAAACCCCGGCGCAGCACCGTGGCCTGGTGCTGGGTGACCGTGGCCTGACCGTCGCGAGCCAGGAAGGCCGCGATGGCGTTGCGGGCACGCCAGTTCTCCATCAGGTCGAGCACCGCGGGCACGTCCTCGCCCCGGATGCGCAGCTGACGATCCAGCTCGGCGTGGCCGATCTCGATGTCCTGGCCTCCAACCAGCTTGGCCAGCCGATCGGTGAAGCCTTCGCTGGTGATGTTCAATCCCCGGGGCATGGCGGCGGTGAAGCGGGCCGTGGCGCGGGTGAAGGTCTTGCGGTGCTTGCCCGAGCCGTGCACCTCGATCTGCAGGGTGACGTCCTGGTCCCGATACTTGCCGGTCATGCGCGGGTTGCTCCAGGCACTGGCGTCCCGGAGCATCATGCGGTGGCTGCTGGCGAAGCTGCGCCACGCCGCCAGGCGCTTCTTCTGTTGGTTCACCGACACCGCGACGATGACTCCGAAGATGCCGAGGCCGAACAGGATGAAGAGGGCTTCCATGGGGACTCCCGGGCACGGACACGGCCCGGGTACCCGGGCCTGGGTTCCACTATTCCTGTGAGAGCAGCCGTGAAAGGGGAAGGTACGCCACCCGCTCCAAGTGATATCCCTCAATCCTCCTCCAGGAGCCGCCCCATGGACCTCCCCACCCTCCGCGCCCTGCTCGAGCAGCACACCCACACCATCTTCGCCTTCATGGACTACGAGCCCACCCTGCGCTCCGAGCGAGACCTGACGGCGACCCTTGGGTTCTGGTTCCGCAGCTCGGACTTGGCGCACACTGGCCACCGCTTCGTCTCCCTGGGCAGCGACGGCACCGGGGGGCAGATCGCCGCTTGGCTCAGGCCCGGTGTCCCGCCCCCCTACCCCGTGGTGCTGTTCGGCTCCGAGGGCGGCCTCGGGGTGCTCGCCGCGTCCCCAGCTGACTGGGCCCGCGTCGTGGCCCACGCTCCGTTCATCGACGACTACGTGGAACCGGCCCGGGCCACCAGCTACGCCGCCTACCTGGACGAGAGCCAGAACAGCCCGGAGAGCGTGGCCCGCGCCCAGTGGAAGCTCGACAGTTACCGGGATGCCGTGGAGGAGTTGCTGGGGCCCGTCCCAGCGCTCGAGGAGCTGATCGAGGGGCTCGAGGAGTTGAACGCGGAGTTCAGAGTGTGGGTGGAGGGGTGTAGGGGGTCGAGAGCATGACGCCATCGAGCCGCCACGGCCTCCTGGTCATGCTCCTCGGGATCGCCGGATGCCGGCACTCGGTCGAGATCGAGGAGCCCGTCAGCTCACCGCCCCCGCCCCCCTGCCTGCAGCCCGACCCGGAGCTGGAAGCATCCCCTCACTGGCAGCGGGCAAGCGCGGCCCGCGCCGAGGCACAGGAGGTCGCAGGCTTGCGCTTGCCCGCGGAAGGTTTCCACATGGAGGACTGGAACGCAGCGCGTACAAAGCTGAACGACGCGGGCCGAGACTTCGACTCGCTCCTGCAGGCGGGCATCATCAGCCAAGCGGAGCACGCGCTGTTGGAGTGGGAGCTGCGAGACCTGTCCTTCGCTGTGGACATCAAGTGTCCCGGGCCTCCCAGGGCCTGCCCCGACTTCGGCCACCTGCCCACCGCCGAGGCTCAGGTCGCGAGGATCGAGGATCGAATGCACCACATGGAGCGGCTGCTGGAGCAGCCGAGCCTGTCGGTACAGATCGTGGACCCGGCCCTGGCTGCCTTGAACAGGGAGATCGACCGCATCGTCGTCGAGCCGGGCCACTTCAGGCCCTACGACCTCCCGGATCCGGACAAGGCGAAGGCGCTCCAGATGCGCGCCCTGTCGCTGTCGGCCAAGCTGAGGACCCACGCGCGCAGTGTTGTGCCGGTGTGTGAAGACGGTGGGGGGAGTGGACGGCTGTAGGGGAGTCGTACAAGTGGGACCCCTCGTGTACAGGCAGTCTGCCTGGCAGGCCTTCTAATCTCGAGGCGCGTGTCGGAAGCCGGGCCATACAGCATCCGTCAGCGGGGCGATGATGAGAGATCCCCTGGACAGACCGACTCTTGGACCGCGCTGTCCCCCTGGCATATCGTCACCGTGACCCCTCGCCCTCGGGAGGTCCCATGACCCGCTGGCTGTCCCTTGCCGTCGCCGTCGCCCTCGCCGCCGGCTGTCATCACCATCGCCTGTGGCACGACCGGGCCGAAGGCTCCGAAGTCTACGAGGCCTATGGACTCGAGGTGGGCCAGATCCAGGGCGAGCTGCGGTACCACATCCGCTGGGACTCGAGCTCCGAGCTCTCCCCGGTGGTCCTGCTGCACGGCAACTTCGACTCGGTGGATACCTGGGAGCGGATGGTGGTCGAGCTGCCCCGGGATGTGCCTCTGGTGCTGTTGGAGATCCCCGGCTTCGGGACCTCCCCAGCGCTCGAGGCCACTGGCCCGGTGGAGCATGCCCACGCCGTCGCCGCGGCCCTCGAAGAGCCGGACCTGCCCCCCGTGGTGCTCGGCGGCCACAGCCTGGGCGGGATGCTGGCCGCACAGGTGGCCCAGCATCACCCCGAGCGGGTGTCGAAGCTCGTGATGATCTCGGCGGGCTACATCAACCACGTCGAACGTCCGGTTGTCATCGAGCGCGTCGCGCAGGTCATGAAGCTGGCCGAGCTGTGGGGCACACCGAACGAGGGCGTCCCGGACCCCCTGGCCGAGCCCGTGCGAGAGCTGCTGCTCCACGCGGTGCACCGGGACGAGCTCATCGACGACAACCTGGTCCTCGCCTACGAGGAGCGCGTGGTGGCGGGCCTCGATTCGGCCGCCCGCCTGTCGGGCGACGGCTGAGCGACGCCACGCCCGCCCAGAGAGCTTCCCACGACGGGTATCCACGGCTGGCAGGACCGCTGGGTGAGCGTGTCCAACACCACGGGAGGCTGCGGCTTTGGCAAGGCCGACATGGGCGAGCGACACTTCTTCGTGCTGAAGAACAGCAGCCACCTGCCCCAGCTCGAACAGCTGGGCGACCTGGCCGCGATCCTGGCGGCCCTGTCGGGCCACAGCGACATCGACGCCCTGGAGCCGTGCCTGGGTGAGGGGCTCGTCAACCCCGCGGATCACCCCCGAGGCGATCTCGTTCGCCGGCGTGCCTTCGGGGGGGAGTTCCCGGTGAGCTGCGTGGGAGAAGGCCCGCCCCCGGTTCCACAGATGGACCGCGGCCAGCTCGAGACGGCCTGCTTCGAGCGCAACGAGCCTGCCTGCGCGCGACTCATCGAAAAGCAAGCAGCCAACCTGTGCAGGACCCGTGCGGGCGAGCCCATCCGCGAGCTCCACGACCAGGGCTGCATGGACGAGGTCAGCGGCGAGGTCTACTACAAGATGGGCATGGCGGTGCTGTACGGCCTCTGCCCCAGGAACGAGGTGGGTCACGGCGACATGATGCTCTTCTTCGAGGAGGGCTGCCTGCAGGGGCACGAGGCGTCGTGCGAGATGGAGAAGAACGCCGACCCCATCTACGAGGAACGCAATCCCCCCTACGAGCACAAGGGCGGGTTGCTCTGATCGTCACAGTGGCCCT
>CAZHIK010001004.1:0-3675 GCA_964532635.1 uncultured Enterobacterales bacterium | reverse complement strand
TCATCATCCAGGGCGATGGGGCCGAGTTGGGCCATGAGAACCTGCAGGACCTGGAGGGGCTCGGCGAGATCCTCGGGGACATCTTCGGAAAGCCCGAGTCGGTGGCACACGTGTGCCACGACGACGAGCCGGCAGAGCGCTATCCGCGGGGGCGGCAGTTCGTGCGTCTGGGGGATGAATCGCGGATGGCGCCGGCCTGGTATGGGAAGAGTGTGCCGGTGTAGGGTGGATGGGGGGAGGTTCGGGGGGTTGGGGAGGACGCTTTGCGGGCGTTGTGGGCGGGCGTTCGGGAGCTGGTGTTGGGGGGCCAGGTCGGGGTGGATGTGCAGATTCGGAGTATTCGGCTTCGAGTGGGTCGACAGGAACGGTTGGAACCTGTTCTGTGCTTTGGTGCGCTCGCGTTCTGCGGGCGGTGAAGAGGAAGAACGTCGAGATGCCATTGTACGACCACGAGGACTGCCAGGAGTCGGAGCTCCGGTACCACAGTGAGTGCCGTGGGTTTCTGCTGCAGACTCTGGCGACGGCGATGTTCTTGGCCTTCCTGGCTTTTGCTGGCGGGTCAGCGCTCTACGCCTACCTGGCGATCGACCATGCCATCTTCGCTCCCCACCACGACCTGCACTGCCACCACGCGCTCGTCGGCTGGCGTGTCGCTCACCCAGCCTGGTGCCGTGTCAGACGACGAGCACGTGAAGCGATGCGTCGCTACCCGAGGGCTGGCGGGAGCCAGGGGGAGAAGGCCGGGCGCCATTCTTCAACAATGCCCATCCCCCAATTCGACTCTTGGAGGAGCGTTTAGCGCGACTCGTCGCGACGGGCGAGGACGAGAAGATGTGGTCAGCAGAGGCGGCCGCCGAGAAGCTCGCCCATCACTATCGGCGCCATGGACTCCAGGATGACGTCGAGAGAGTCCTGCTGGTTGCAGGTGGGATGAAGGAACAGGCGGCTACCAGGGCGAAGGCAATGGTCGCCCAGTCGTGGCTGCAGGGCCTCCATGAACTCTGCTCCGCCTTTGGGCTTCGAGAGCACGCTGCCCGCCTGCTTGATCGGATCGCGGAACTGGGGCTGGAGACGCGCGACGAGATGAAAGAGGTGCGCCACTCGTTCGAGATCAGCGAGGAGCAAATACTGCGAGTTGTCGATGAGACCCTGGAAGGCTCCTTCCAGGAGGTCCATCTCCGTCTCGTCGTCCGCTACATCTCGCGGCTCGGTGACGTGAGGGACCAGCTGGCCCGGCTCTCATCATCTTCACCCGTAGGTTTTCTGATCCCTCGCCAGCTCATGGACGAAGATGGTCGGCCGGTAGCGAAGATCGACACCCTGGACGCGGAACCCGACGGGCATCTGGTCCTCCTCATGGCCCAAAATGTCGGATTCTCTGCGATCTTCGTTCGTCGGGTGATGGAGGCCATGGTGGAGCGCGGGGTCCTTGCCGAGCCCGTCATGCAGGATCTGGTGGCTCGATCTCCCCTGTTCGTGGATCGGAACGAGCCCCTCGTGATGGAGGGCTTGAGAGCCTACCTCAAGGGGGATGCCACTGTGTCCATCCACCTGCTCGTCCCGCAGATCGAAGCGGCTATTCGGCAACTCGCCGGCATCGTTGGGGCACCAACCTCGAAGCCGAACAGGACCGGAGGGATGGATCATCGCCTTCTTGACGAGCACCTTCGAGATCCACTGGTGACCTCCACCCATACCGAGGATGTCGCTGTATACCTGCGCGTCCCGTTCACGGATTGGCGAGGAATTAATTTGCGAAACAGCCTTTGCCATGGTTTCGCCCCTGCAGCCTCGTTCACCATGGGGCTGGCCGACCAGGTGATGCATACGGTTCTACTGCTTCTTCTCGTTCATGAGGAGACTGAGGAAGATTGAGCGAGCGCCCGACGCTTTGTCCGGTCCACCCCCCCCCGCGCACGCCCCCTCGGAAACCCCCGAGTTCAGCGGTCCTCTACCCCTGGCCCGCTGGTGGTCCGAATCCACCTGTTTTCGAATGCCCGTTCCATGGTCTGCCACACGCAGAATAGATGGAAGCACTCGCCTCTGGCGAAGGTCCATAGCGGTTCGATCCAGACACCTGGCTGGCTAGCCCCCGCAGTTCAGATCCTCGATACGCACGAGCCCGGCGAAGCCGTCGGCACCAGGGATGCGGGTGACCACCCACACGTCGAGAGCGCCGAATGCCTAGACAGACTCTAGCTCGTCTTCGAGCAAGGTGCTCCACGGCGAGGGTTCTGGCTCTTCGACGTAGGGTACGGGGAGATAGACGGTGGCCGCCTGCGAGATGGTGGTGCAGCGACCCAGGGGGCGGTGGCTGTCGATGGAAGCCAGATCGCCGGGCCAAGCGGCGCCGCAGCAGGCCAGCTCCAAGGGCTGGCCACCAGCGGGACGGATCACGATGCCCTGGTCGGTCAAGGCCAGCTCCACTCGCTGACCTGCGTGCACGGTGGCCCACAGTCCAGACTCCTCTCGCAGCAGGTCCAGCAGGCAGGCACACTCCCCCTGGGAGTAGAGGGATGCATAGACGGCCACCAAGCGGTCACCGTGGGCCGCGAGCTGAAGCTCCATGGTCTCGTGACCCCAGACCCCGCTGGGATCCTCGATCAGGTCTGGATCTACACCACTGCATCCACGGCAGGCCGGGAGGAGGAAGGGGTACAGCAGGGTGGCGAGACGGCCCATGAGGGGAGGACGTATCGCCACCCTGCCCCTCGCACCGCAAGGCATCGTTCGCTCTCACCACCGCCTCTTCAACCCAATGGCTCGCCAACGACCCCGAAACCAGTAATGTAGGCGGCGCGCGAACCCTGATCGAGCGAACAGAGCGAGTGTACGAACCTCCTGGCTGGCTTCGAAGACCGAACCGCGGGCTCATGCTCGGAGCCGCCGCTGTCCTCTTGACGCTCGGTGTCACCTTGCGCCTGGCCCTGGGGTACTCGTCTCTCACGGCGGAGAACGAGGCCCTCGCGGTACGGATCGCCGAGATCGATCAGCGCATGGCCGAGGTCGATCAGGCTACCCTTCGGCTGCGGGCCTACCAGGCCAGGATCGCGGAACTCACCCAGCCCAAGGGCGCATATGGCCCGCTGCTCGAGGTTGGCGAGGAAGGCGCCCACGCATCCTCGGTCCAGGACTTCGTGGACACCCACTCGTCCTGGGAGCGTCTGGAGACGGTCGCGAACCAGACCGAGACCTTCCTGGCGCTGGTCGATGAGACCGAGCCCGATGTCCAGCGGATCATCAGCGTGCTCGAGGACATGCGCGACCTCGAGTCGGCCCTGCCCTCCCGCTGGCCCGCGGAAGGACGGTTCACGTCGGGCTTCGGCTTCCGCGAAAACCCCGTGCTCGGACGCATGATGTTCCACTCGGGCGTCGACATCGCCAACGGCGCTGGCACCCCCATCGTCACCCCCGCCCCTGGCGTAGTCTCGGAGATCGCCTTCATTGACGGCTACGGCAAGGTGGTCGAGATTGAGCACGGCTTCGGCATCTCCACGCTCTATGCCCACTGTCGTTCCGTGCACGTCGAGGAGGGCCAGGAGGTCGCCGAGGGCGCCCGCATCGCCACCATCGGCAGCACGGGCCGCTCCTCGGGGGCTCACCTGCACTTCGAGGTGCGCATCGACGGCCACCCGGTCGATCCCTTGGAGTATCTGCCAGACGAGGCATCCGGGG
>CAZHIK010001003.1:2466-3683 GCA_964532635.1 uncultured Enterobacterales bacterium | reverse complement strand
GAGGTGGGGCGATGAGTGGAACATCACGAGTGGACACGGACAGCGAGCCGGAGCTGCTGGAGTTGCTCCACACGAGGTGGCTCCTGGATGTGGTCGGACTCATGGACGACCGGTCCGGGGGGCTTGCCGGATCAGGCGACGGCGCGCCCCTCGAGCGAGGTGGCATCCAGTCGGCTCTCGGGGTGAGGCGCGCTGGGCTCCTTCAGGCCTGGCGCGACGGAGAGCTGGGCCGTCACGAGCTCGGGGAAGCGTTCGAGCAGGGCTCGCCCCTGTGCTACCTCGCGGCCGAGCCCCCGCGATGCCTGGGTGATGAGCGTCCCCTGACCCGGGAGCTACTGGCCGTCTGCCTGCTGCGAGGTGGCAGGCGCCGGGGCTCCGAGCCGGCCCTGGTTCTGCTCCGGCGCCTGCTGGTCCTCGAGCGTGACGACCGGTCCAATGGTACTGGGCCGGATCCCAACGGCATGTGCGCCTCGGTCATCGAGCCGGTGCTCGCTCGGATCCGCGCGCGGGCCGAGGATCATCCCGAGCCGGGGGAGCCCCAGCGAGAGGTGGACCGGCAGCGCAAGGCGTTGAAGGAGCTGTTCGCGCTGGCCTGGTTCGGCTCGCCCGACCTGCTCGGTCCCAGGCTCGCGGGCGAGATCGGGAAGTGTGCGCTGGACAGGGTCATGCGGTCGTCGGACCCCGCCGCCATCGCGATGGAGCTGCGGAAGGCCAGGACGCGGGGAGCCGACGAGGCGAGCCTGCGGGCTATCCTGCTGGATGAACGCGGTGGCGAGGACGATGATGGAGAGGGAGGGGATGGTGGCTCGGAGGGCGAGAATGAGGGCGGTCGCGACGGCGTGCTCGTCCCCGTGGAGCTGCCGAGCGCTGTCACCGAGCAGATGGTCCGCACCGCCGAGGCCTGCACGATGCGCTACAAGGCGTTCGACAGGACAAGCTGTGACCGCTGCTTGCTGGGCAGGCCCTGCAAGTCGGGGGCGCGGAGGGTGGTCACCCGCCCAGTGGGTGATTGGATCGTGGATTTCCACGAGGGAGCGATGTCCGTTGCTCGGGAGCATCCCGGGGCTGAGCGCTTCCGCATCTGGCTGGAGCCGATGGAGGGGGAGAGGCCCAGAGGAGGGCTGAAGCGAACGTTCGCTTCAGGTGGAGGCTACGGGGGGACACGGCGAAAGATGCTCGCGGGGATGCCCGATTCGCGCATCGATGAGTCCCGGCCA
>CAZHIK010001003.1:0-2366 GCA_964532635.1 uncultured Enterobacterales bacterium | reverse complement strand
TGCCCGAAGTAGGAGTTTCCTTCTTCGTGACGTACCACCAAGGCCGCATCCGAAGAAGACAGCACCGCTGGAAGCGGGCCAAGGAAGACCCACAGCGCACCCGCGCATGCGCCATACCCGCAGCCGTCCCCGACCACAACATCGTCATGGCCGTCTCCATCGAGATCACCCTGAGAGAGATCATCCGACTCGACCATCGGGCTTCCGGTCAGCACGCTGTCGCCGTCGGCCAGGCTGATGGTGCCCTCGGGGGGCGGGCCTTGGAACAGGTAGAGGCCGCCAGTGCGATCACTGGATGAGACGATGAGTGCATCGCCAATCCCGTCACCATCGTAGTCCCCCGCCAACGAAAGCCGGCGCCCCGCGCCCTCGGTGCCCTCTTCTCCTTCGAGAATGGTCGTGGCATCTGCCAGATTTGTCGAGCCAATCAAGGGCCCACGGACAAGATACGCAGCCCCAGGGCTCCGGTCTTCTCGCGTCTTGTCCGGTGCGCCGATCAAGAGTTCGTCGTCACCGTCACCAGTGCAGTCCCCAAAGGATAGTGCGATTCCCGTGTTGAGTATTCCCGCCCCGACAAGAGATGCGTCTGCATTCGCAATGCTCAATTCCCTGTCGCGGTCGATGGGCCCTTCATACAGGAAGACATAGTACTCGGTGTCCTCGTCGTTCCATAGGTAGGAAGAGATCGCTACGTCCCAGATCCCATCCCCGTTGTGGTCTCCACCGGTCAGCCCGAAGCTACTCCACTCTTCGCTCTGATCCCGGATGCTTGCGTACCAGTTGTCGGGGTCGGAGACATCGAGCACGCTCGGCAGCGGCCCCTCGACCAGCGTTCCGGTCGCGTACCAGAACATGTAGTCCTGAACGCCGTTCCCGGTGAAGTCGCCAGGGACCACTCCAGCAGCTGAGACGATCTGGACATCCAGGGCCCTGGCCAGTGGGAGGAATCCCTCCGGCGCCCCCTCCCAAGGCCCCGTGTCACGCAAGCCCGTCTCTTCAGGCGCACTTGTCTCACTGGCACTGTCCTCCGGCGCGCACCGACGGGCGCAGGAGCCACAGAGAAGCACCGTTGCGAGCGATACGAGTCGATGTCCGGTTCGGAGGGCCACGGCTCCAGGCTATCGCGCAACCAGCCGGACCGCTGGGTCATCGAGCCAGGCGGGGACGTTCAGCCACAGCTCCTGGAGCAGGGAGAGGTCAGGGCCCAGGTGGCGAGCGGCCTCGGACTCCGCTACCAGGTGCTCTGCACGAGCCGCGCCGTACATCTCGGGCGGTGCCGTGGTGTGCTCGAGTGAGGGCGCCGCGCTGGGTTGAGACCAGCGGATGGGTGCCGTGGACTTGATGAGGATCGGCATGTCACCCGGCTGGACCACAAGGGCCGAGCCGAGGCGCATGGCCCATGGGTAGGGGTAGATGGCGCTCGGAATAGGCAGCTCGTCATCGGAGCCCAGCCGCACGAACCGGCTGGTGGGCTCCACAGGCACCCGAACCGCGCTTCCTGGCTGCCCCAGTGTCCAGCGTGGAACCACCACGGTGCTGTCCTGGACGCTGGCTCCGGCGAGGGCATCGGCGAGCACGAGATAGGCCCAGGAGTAGTCGCTGGATGCCAACTGGTACTCGAAGATCACCAGAGGATCGACCGAGCTGGTCCGAGCGGCGTGGCCTGTGCGAACGAGCGTCTCCAGTTCGCCCCTCGAGGTGGTCCCGGGAAACACCATCCGCCCCTCGAGCACCTCGCCGAGCTGTTCGGCCATGCGCTGAAAGGCGAACCAGCTCTGCCGAGGGAGAGCAGCCGAGGCGGGGGTGCTTTCGTCACCGACATCAACGCGAAGGCCGAATCCCTTGTAGTCCGCGGAGGCACCGGCCATGAGGGTGTGCCAGCTGGCTACGGTGGCCCGAGACGCCAGTGCGCCTCCCAAGCGCCGCCAGACTTCGAAGGCCTGGAAACGCTCCTGGCCCGAGAAAGAATCCGGGAGCAACGTAGACCTTTCGCGGGTGGCCATGTCCGCGAGGAACGCGCCCAATTCAGAGCTGGAGGCGCGGGCCTCGAAGGCCGCGGGCACCTCTGCGAGGACAGCGCTGCAGCCTGTCTCGGAAGCGCGTACCTCGAAGGTGTCGAGTACGTCCGAGACGATGCCGTCGATCGCATCGGGAGCGATCAGGTTCTCGTCAACGGCGCGAACCATGCCAGCTCTCAGCCCCTCCTCGACCGCCTCGACAACCTCCTCCATCTCATGGACCATGAACCCGATGTGGCAGGTGTCGTCCTTCTTGTGATGGTACCAGTGAAGATCGATTCCTTGGACATACTTCGGCAGGTCATTCCCCTGCACTTCGCCTATGTCCAAACCCAACAACAACTCCTG
>CAZHIK010001002.1:0-3690 GCA_964532635.1 uncultured Enterobacterales bacterium | reverse complement strand
CAAGTGAGCCCGCTCTTGATCTCGCAGTCCACGGTCGGCACACCAGTCCGCCAGTTCCAATTGCCCCTGCACGGTCTGTGGATAACGCTCACGCACTTGCCGATAGTCGGCAATCCGCTGCTGCTGGCCAAGCAGTTCGGGCAGGTCTTCGGCCTTGATCCAGGCGTCTCGGTACCGAACAAGGCCCTGGTGCCATTTTGCGGGCGCGTAGTCATCGCTCAGTGCCGCGGCTCGCACGAGCAGCCGGTCGCGTTCCGAGCGCAGCCAGGCGAGCAGGCCCCAGGATGCCGAGTCCATCCAGTGGGCGTCCTCCACCAACAACACGATCGGAGCGTCGCCCCGAGCAACGCGAAGCAGGGCCAAGAGAGCCCGCCGAGTATGATCGGCCCGCCTCTCACCGGAGAGCCCGGCGGTGAACTCGCTGTCGCCCAACCCCAAAGGCAGGAACGCCTCGAGAAGAGGGGCGAGCTCGCCCAGCGCGGGATCGCGCTCCGCGAGTGCGTCCACCAGACCCGGTCCGCCCTGGAGAAGGGTGGGTTCCAGGGCCCGCAGGAGCCCCTCGACCACCGGCCGCCAGGCCCCGTAGCTGCGCTTTCGATCGGTGGCGTCCGCGCCGGCCTGCAGCAGCGCCAGCCGTCTGGCGCCCGCCCGCTCGCGCAGGTGCTCGAGCAGCCTGGTCTTGCCGATGCCCGCCTCTCCCTCCACCAGGATCGAGCCCGAGCCGCCATCCAGGAGCGCATCCAAGGCGGCCTCGAACACCTGACGCTCGGCGTGCCGACCGATGAGCGGCACCCCCTGGGGAGAGGCCGCGGCCGCCTCGTCGGCGCTGATGAACTCGAGAGCGTGCACGGCCGCCGGCCGCTCCTTGCCCTTGAGCTCCAACGGTGCCAGCCCGCGTAGCGCGACGCGCCTGGACCGCCCCGAGGCCGCCCTGGCCGTGGCTTCATCACAGAGCACCGGCAGTGTGCCGAGCTGAGGGTGCACGGCCGCGGCCGCCATCAAGCGGGCCGCCAGGTTGACCGTGTCGCCCAGCACCGTGTACTCCCGCCGCGAGTCGCTCCCCACCGTGCCGCAGAACACCCGGCCGCTGGTCACACCCACGCTGTACCGCCGCCCCATGGCGGACAGCTCGGTGGAGATGGCACCGGCCAGCTCGAGGGCGCGGCGGGGATCGTCGCTGTGGGCCAGGGGTGGCAGGCCCAGCACGACCAGTGCAGAAGCGCCCTTGTCGTCCACCGAGAGCTTGTTGAGGGTGCCCTCGTGAGCATCACAAAGCTCCAGCAGCGCAGCGATCACCGCCTGGGCCTGGTCTGGAGGGGTGCGTTCGTCCAGGTCGGGCAGCAACACGAACACCACGCTCACGGGCCGCAGCTCGGCCAGCCAGGCGCCCTGGCCGGCCTCCAGGCGCGCCCTGACCGCTGCGGGCACGAAGGACCTGAGCAGGGGATGTTCTTCGAGCCCGGTTGGATCCCGGACGAGAGGGCGGGGCGGGGGCGCGCGGAGTTCCTGGAGGCGCACGCAGCCATCGCCCAGCACCTCCCCGCGCCCACGGTCGGAGATCAGCGACCATGCCTCCGGGGAGAGCACCAGCTCCCCCGCGCCAGCCGCGCGCTGAGCCACCCCGACCTGTCGCAGTGGCGTTCCTGCGACGAACAGCTCGCGTTGATCGGCCACACCTCCAAGCTGCATCCAGCACAGCTCACCCGCGCCCACCGCGAGCTTCGAGTTCAGGGTCACCCCCTCCACGGTCTGGCCGCGCCCCAGCTCTCGGGCCACGGCCAGGCCGCAGGCCGCCGCCCGTGCACAGGCATCGGAAGGAACCCCGTCGGGAGGGGTCACCCAAGCGGCCAGCAGTGCGTCCCCCGCGAACTTGAGGGCATCGCCTCCGTGGGCGGCGATCCGATCCACCAGCCCGCCAAACCAGCGGTCCAGCAGCTCGGAGAGCGCCTCGATCCCCGCCGGACCACGACGGGCGAGCCGCTCGCTCAACGGAGTGAAGCCCGTGATGTCGACGAACAGCACCGCAGCCTGGGCCGCATCCGCCAGGGGCAGAGCCGCATCGGGCCGCCGCGTCAGCTCTCTCCGAACGAGCGCCGGCGCATAGCAGACGCGCGAGGCAGGCGACGAAAGATCGGCGGGCTCTGGCATCGGCTCCCCTATCACCACGGCCCACGCCCTTCCCGCACGAACCGCGTACCGAACGCCGAGGTGTAAGTCTCGAATGCGGCTCCGCGTTGAGAGCACGTCCGCCCCTGCCGCGCCCTCACCGGAGGTCACCATGTCCCGCCTGCTCTTCCTCCTCGCCGCCACCACCGCCTTCGCCCGCACCGCCCCCAACATGGACCACACCATCGACAAGGTGGAGAGCATGGTCTGGGACCAGCAGGTCAACCGGATGGTGAACGACCAGGGCCTGGTGGCCGTCAACGTCACCTGGGAGGACACCGGCCGTACCAAGGGCTCGGTCTGGGGCCCCAACATCTCCGACATGACCATCGGCGTGCGTGACAGCGACGGCCTGCTCCACCCCATGCCGGTCATCCGCTTCGACAACTTCACCGACACCACCGCCGACCTCGATCCCGACCGCTTCTGGCTGCGGGTGGGCAACGCCCGGGGCCAGGACCTCGAGGCCGCGTCCCTGAGCGAGGTGCTCCAGGGCACCCGCCGCTTCCTGCACGATCCGGGCTCCTGGAAGGGCTGGCGCTCCAGCCTGTGGGCCGAGCGCGACAGCCACGTGCTGGTCAGCGCCCAGGCCTGCTTCCTGCCGGTGCCCCGCCACGGCGAAGCCACCTTCACCCCCGTCATCTACAACTACCAGAGCTACCCGGGGAACCCGGCGGTGCTCACCATGGTGGCCACCCGCGAGGGCACCAGCATCCAGGTGGTGGAGAACGGCTCCGGCTACATGTCCGAGGTGCTGTACTTCAACGAAGACGGCGAGCGGGCCCCCTTCACCGCCACCCGCATGTCGGACTTCATCGCCGGGGGTGGCGATGGAGACCCCAGCTCGGTCTCCGCGGCCAACCAGGACAGCATGAACGTGGTCCTGCTCATCCAGGTGCCCTTGAAGCACAAGGAGCAGGCCCGCTGGGTGGACGAGTGGGACGACGGCATGATGATGATGGAGGGCGCCATGGCCGCGCCCAGCGCCGCCAAGCGCAGCAGCGACGTGGAGAACGCGGTGATCGGCCACGGCGAGACCGAGGGGCCCTTCGCGGAGATCAACGACCTGGCCATCGAGCGCGACCCCCGCTTCCCCGTGCGGGTCACCGTCCAGTTCTACAAGGCCACCTCCAACGGCGTGGTGACCGAGGCCGACATCGCCTCCATCCGCCAGCAGATCGACCGGGTCTACGCCGACGGCGACTACGTGGGATCCCTGGTCACCGAGGGCTGGACCGGCCGCCCCACCGAGTGGGTGGCCCAGCCCACCGAGCCCGAGCCACAGTGGAGCGACGGCACCTGGGGCTGGAAGGCGTTCTAGAATCGGTCGCCCAGCCCACCACCGCACCCAGGGGACATTCGGGTAAAGTGCGTGTCAACCACGCACGCCCGAAGGCCACATGAACCCTGTCCCGCTTCTGCTCGTCGCTGGCTGCACCACAGTGGTGGAGCCCTCGGACGACAGCGGGGCGCCAGAGCCAGAGCCGACGGCCGCCCCCGCCATCGCTGCCGTGGGGGGCATCG
>CAZHIK010001001.1:0-3691 GCA_964532635.1 uncultured Enterobacterales bacterium | reverse complement strand
GATGCGGGGAGCGACCTCGGAGGCTTCGACCGCACCCAGCGCCAGCAGGTCGGCGTAGCCTCGGATGGCCGCCAGGATGTTGTGGACCCGGTAGGAGATCATCTCGAGCAGGCCGGACTTGACGGTGTCCTGGGCCTGCAGCTCGGAGATGTCCACCAGCTCGACCCCCAGGCCGAGGATCCGGTTCTGGTAGGTGCAGGGGTAGATCCAGGCGTCCATGCCTACACCCGGCAGGCTCAGGGAGGCGCGGATGGGCTCGCGCCCCGAGAGGGCGTGGGCCAGGCTGCGCTCGGGCAGCTGAAGCGCACGCCAGACCGTGGGCAGGTCGGCCTCGATGGGCACGTGGAGGCGATCCAGCAGCTGGCGGAAGCCTTCGTCCACCAGCATGGGGTGCCCCAAGGGATCGAAGAGGGCATGGGCGGTGCGGCTGTCTTGGTGAGAGGCGAGCAGCAGGTCGCGCTGGTCGAGGAGGTGCTCGAGGCTCGAGGTGAGCTCGTGCAGTCGTGCCCGGATGCCCTGCTCAGCAGCCACGTGCTGGACCGCGGCGCGGCTGCGGCCGCGAACCCTGCGCAGCGCGGCGTGGTTGGCGAAGACCTGCAGGTTGCGCCGGGAGGCCGCCCCCAGGTCGATCAGCTCGCCGGTGTGGGTGGTGTGCGCGCCCTGCTCGGCGGCGGGAACGAGCCGCACCAGTAGCAGGCCGCGGGTGCGCCCGGCCGCGCGCATGGGTACCGCCAGCAGTGGGCGAGGTTCACCGCGACCAGGGTTGGCCTGGGGCCAGGCCGGGAGGTCGAGGGGGTCGGTGAGGTTGCTGTGCACGTGCTGGCTCAGCACCTCGGCCAGCTCGTCGGGCTGCACGCCGGACACCTCGCCCGCTCGAGCCACCGGCACCAGGGAGGAGCCCTTGCGCTGGAAGACCCAGGCAGCGTCGGCTCCGCCCCAGGACACCGCGGCCTTGGCCAGGTCCTTCCAGGCGCTTCCGGGCTTGGCGGCGGTGCCTCCGAGGCCTTCGCCCAGGCGGCTGAGGAGGTTGTCCTGCAGGCGCTGCAGCTGCAGCTCGGCGTTCTGCCAGGTGGTGGCGCGCCAGGTGAAGGTGGAGGCCGCGATACCTGCCAGGAGGATCTCGGCGGGCAGCACGATCCCCATGCGCAGCAACAGGGCGGAGGCGCCCAGGCTGGCGACGGTGCAACCCGTCAGGAAGCCTGCCCTCGCGCTGGTGGCCCTCAGCAGCAGCAGGCTGAGGGTGATGAGCAGCGCGATGACGCCCGCGATGGCGCCGGCGGTGACGGTGCTCAGGACGGGAAGATCGGGCCCAGCGACCACACGCGCGACCGCTTCGCTCAGGGCCAGCCGCTCGCCCGGCGCCGCCACCGAGGGCGTGGCCCAGGGATCCACCGCGCCGACCACCGCGATGCGGCCCTGCAGCGCGGCGGTGTTGAGGCCCGCCACCTGGCTGTGGTGCAGGCTCGGCACCCCGATAGGGGCGATGGGGATGCGCTGGGGTCGGTCCGGCACGGGATAGCCCGCAGCCTCGAGGATGCGGCCGGGCAGGCTGGGAGAGCCTCCGACGACGGGCTGCCAGGTTCGGTAGCGGTGGTCCCAGTCGTGGGCGAAGCCCGACTCCATCATCGCCGAGCCTGGACTGATCAGCTGGACCACCTCGCTGTCGGGCAGGGCGGGGATCTGATCGTTTACCAGCACAACGGCGGAGACGTTGCCCTCGCGCAGCTGGCTGGCCATGCGGATCCAGGCCCCCGCCGAGGCGTGTGCGTCCATCTCGATCAGGAGCACCTGGCGCTCCGAGGATGGGGCGAGATCCCAGCGCAGCAGCAGGTCGGTGAGCGGCTGCGGAGACATCTGGAGCAGGCCGCCCAGCAACGCTGCGATCAGGGCGGCGATGACGCTGCGGATGGTCAGGGCCTTGAGACGGAGCGTGCGGCGCAAGGGACTCCTCGTGGCGTTCGAGAGGTGCGGAGACCGTATCAGAGGGACCTGGTCCGGGCGAGTACCGGGCGCCCGCGCCCGCGCCCGGGATATGCGGATGCCCGAGCTTCCCCGCGCCTTCCATGGTCTCAGAGCCCACCGCCACCCCACGCCCTCTCCCCTCGGCCCTGGTCGTCCTCAGCGCCTTGGCCCTGATCCACCTGGTCCTGGGGGGCCTCTGGCTGGGCGCGGACCAGCTGATCTTCGACGGCGACGAGGCGGGGCACGTCGGTGCCGCCGAGCTGCTGGCCGCCATGTGGCGAGGGGGGCGGGGCGCTGAGGCCCTGCTCACCACCTTCGCGGGGAGCATGGGGGTCTACCCGCCGCTGTACGCGGGGATCGTGGGTGCCTGGTGGGCGCTGGTGGGCGTCGGGGATCCCACCCATCCCACCGTCCAGGGGATCAACCTGCTCTGGCCGCTGCTCGCCGCCCTGGCGGTGGCGCGCCTGGCGAAGCCCCTGGGCCCCCGTGCCGTGGTTGTGGCCGCAGTGGCTGTCCTCGCCACCCCACTGCTGTGCGGTCTGGGTCGCCACTTCATGCTCGAGGGAGCCCTGGCCGCGGCCGTTGCCTGGACCGTCGTCGCGGTGGAGCACGCCCGGGCGCGGCCCAGCGTGGGGCGGCTGGCGCTGGTGGGGCTGGCTGTGGGCCTGGCCTGGCTGTGTAAGCAGACCGCCCTCCTGTACCTCCTGCCCCTGCTGGTGCTGCGACTACCACGCACCACCCGCAGCCTGATCGCCCTGGGCGTCGCGCTGTTGGTGGCGGGCCCCTGGACCGTGCTCAACCTCGGTCAGCAGCTGGGCTATGGCGGCGAGAGCGCAGCGGGCACCCCCGGCCTGAGCTTGCCTCACCACCTCGTGTTCTACCCCTGGTCGCTGCTGTGGGTGGCGGCCGGCCCCGTGCTGGCCCTGCTGGCGGCGGCCGGCGTCGCCGCGGGGATCGACGGGCGGGATCGCGCGCGACGGGATGCGCTGCTGCTGGCCCTGGTCTGGTTGCTCGGATCGCTCCTGATGCTGACCTTGGTGCCGCGCAAGTACCCGCGCCTGATGGCCCCCGCGCTGCCTGCCCTGGGGCTGCTGGTGGCCTTGGCCGTCGCTCGTTGGCGGCGGGGTTGGCAGGTGTGGGGGCTCGGAGCCGCCCTGCTCGCGGCCCTGGTCTGGACCACCTGGGGTTCGATCCGGGAGCTGCCCGTGCCCGCCAGCGCGCGGGTGTTCGACGATCGCTGTCCCCAGGTCTGGCTGCGCCCACCGGTCGCCGACGATCTGGGCCTGGGGGCCGTGGTCCACGCGGTGCGCCACAGCCGACCCGGCCCGGTCATGGTGCTGGGCTCGGCGGAGATCCCCTGCGTGCTCCAGACCACCCACGACTGGTCCTCCCACCTCGGCCCGGCGCTGCGCTTCGGGGGGGTGGACCGAGAGCTGATCGTCGATCCCGACGACGAGCGGAGCGCCGCGCTGGTGGTCTCGTGGCAGGGGCCGGTGCCGGGCTACATCGGCGAGACCATCCAGGTGTCCGCGGTCGACGGTGAGCTCTGGCTGGGGCGCCCGGAGCGTTAGTCCTCGGTGGCGCTGCCTCCGGTCAGGGCGGCCTCGAGCTCCGCGGCGAGCTTTTCCTGGCTCATGCCGCCCACGTAGGACCCCAGCACGCGCCCGTCCGGACCCACAAAGACCGTGGTGGGCAGGGTGGAGATGTCCCAGGTGGACTTGGTCTGTCG
>CAZHIK010001000.1:0-3691 GCA_964532635.1 uncultured Enterobacterales bacterium | reverse complement strand
GGGTTCTCGGCGAATGCCCGCGCCCATGCAGCCACCGGCCCCGACTCGACAGCGATGGCCAGGCGAGCGCGCCCCAGGCCATCGGGGCCTTGGGCCAGACGCCACTGCAGGTCCTGCAGCCGACCCGCGAGGTCGGCGAGCCGCCGGAGCTGAGCGACATCCACCACGCCCCGGATCTGCTGTTCCTCGAGGCGCTGCATCAGCTCGGCCAGGTCGATCTCGGGGCGCTGAACCCCGGCCAGTCCAGTGGCCACAGCCGAGGGATCGCCCACGGGCAGGGCCTGGACGAGCTGGGTCTGGATGGCTTCGCTCAGGCGCGCGCGCAGGCCGTCGACCACGCCCAGGTGGCGCTGGAGCTCGGGCTGGAGCTCGTACTCGGCCGCCGCAAGCAGCAGGCGAACGGCGACCTTCTCACCGGAACCAGCCTCGGCGGAGTCACCGCCAGCCAGGCCCAGCAAGCAGGCCCTGGACAGCAGCATGGCCGCGACGGGACCGACCTCCGGGTTGTCCCGCACCCGCGCGATGGTCTCGCCCGTGGTGTCGGGCAGCTGCTCCCAGCGCTGCCAGTACTCGCGGGCCTGGCGCACGCAGGCCACGGTCTGGGGCTCCATGACGAGCGCGTCCTCGGGGCAGGCCGCTGCACAGATGCCGCAGGCCTTGCAGGCGTCTGGGTTGAAGGCGAGGCTGAGGATCTCACCAGTGCCGCTGGCGTGCCGCTCGGGCTCCACGAAGAAGGGCATGGTGCCCGAGATGGGGAGGTCGTCCACCCCGTGGACCATGGCCTCGAAGGCGGCCGTCAGGGGACCCTGCCGGTCGGCGGGAAGCCGGGCCTTGGACACGAACCAGTCGAAGGCCTCGCGCAGCACCGGGCCCATGGTCAGCGGGGCCTCGTCGGTCTCCCGCAGCTGCTTGCTCACTCGACCCGCCAGCTTGCTCAACACCGGGCGCAGGGGATCGAGGACCACCCCGCTGGACTCGGCCAGGGCCATGGCGCCTTCGAGCAGCCCTGGCACGCTCTGGGCCAGGGGACCGATGGCGGAGTCGGGGCAGCCGGTCCAGCAGCGGCCACAGCCGGAGCACGCCACCGGATCCCAGCTGGGGAAGCTGGTGCGCAAGGGGCTCAGGTCGTTGAAGGTGGAGGTGAGCGGTGGCACCACGCCGGTGGCCAGGTAGGGATCGGGCAGCAGCTCCTGGGTCTGACCATCGCGGAACAGGATGCCCACCTGGTCCCAGAAGCGGGGCAGGCAGTCGTAGGTGCCGTCGGCGCGGGTGAAGTGGCGCACGGCCATGGGAACGACCGGATCGATGGCCTCGACGCTGGGGTGCTCGATCTCCTGGACGGGCTCGAAGGCCAACTCCATGGCGGCCTCGAAGGCGTCCATGTGGAGCTCCACCTCGGCAGGGGCCAGGCCGTCGAGCATGGCCCGCCGCGCGGGCAGCAGCTTCTCGAGGCGCGGCAGGCTGGCGCCCTTCTCTGCCACCAGGCGCAGCACCGTGGCGTAGACCCGCTCGCGGAAGATGGGGTCCTCTGGGCCCAGGGGACAGGGCACCGCCAGGACGCGCACACCGCGGCCTTGGAGCCGGCGCCAGGTCTCGAGGGGCAGCAAGGGCTGATCCACCAGCTGGTGATCGGCTACCACTACGGTCCCGTCCACGCTCACGTCGGACAGCGGATCGCGCCCGAAGCGCTGGGAGAGCCCCAGCACCAGCGCGATGTCCACGGGGCCGGAAGCGCCGGGGTCGACGGGCTCGAGGGCGTGGACCACGCGGTCCAGCCGAGGGGCCTGCCAGCGCTCCCAGCTCTCGCCAGCGCGCCCGCGCACGTGCCCGCCCAGGGTGACCTGCAGCAGGCGACCCACGTCGGCCGCCATCGCTGTGCCCTTGGTGCCACCCACGCGGTGCACCGCGATCACGCTGGTGCCCTCCGGGCGCACGTCCAGGTTCTGATAGCCGGTCAGCCCAGGGGCCAGCTCACCAGGCCACAGGCGCTGCAGCTGGTCGAGCAGCACCTGGCGCTTCGGGTACCGGCTCTCGCGCCGGGAGAAGTCCATGCCCAGGTAGACCAGCGGACGACCACCCTGCTGGAGTTCCTCCACCAGGGCCACCAGGTCGCCCGCCCGCAGCGGATAGCCGCCCAGTCCGTAGACCACAGCGTGCAGCTGGGGGACCTGGTTGTGTGGAACCGCCTGGATGGCCTTGTGGACAGCCTCGTCGTGGCGGTGGTTCTCGATGGCCTTGTCGAAGGTGGCGCGCAGCTCGCGGAGCAGCGGAGGATCCTCGGCGAGAAGGGCGTCGACACGCTCGAGCACCGCCACGTGGCGCTTGCCCGCCAGGGCCTTGACCAGCGCCGGTCCGGGGAAGGGGCGCAGGCCGATGAGGGAGATCGCGCCGACCTTCAGCTTGCGCTGCCCGCGGAGATAGTCCACCACGGTCTCGACGGCCTCGGCGCAGGAGCCCTGGGAGATCAGCACCACCTCGGCGTCGTCGGTGCGATGGCAGCGCACCAGCTGGTGGCGCCGCCCGGTGAGCTCGGCGAAGGCGTCCATCGCCTGCTCGATGATGGGCAGGATGGTGTCGAGGGTGAAGGGGTGAGCACCCACGGCTCCGAGGCTCCAGATCTCCCGACCCTGGATGGCGCCGTGGAGCACGGGCCGCTCGAGGTCGTGCCAGCGGGGGATGCGGCGGCGCTTGGGTCCGAAGAGCATGGCCTGGCCCGGGGAGGCGCAGTCCACCATGTCGGCGGGAGATCCGAGGTAGCGATGCACCAGCTCGGCACCCGGCAGGCGCACGTCCTGGGTGACCGCCGAGCAGCGCTCCTCGTCCATGAAGACCACCACAGGGCGTAGGGTGGCCTCGGCGATGCGCCGGCCGATCAGAGCGAAGTCGACCGCTTCTTGCGCGTTGCGGGCGAACAGCTGGAGCACGCCCGAGTCGGACACGGCGTGCCAGGCCTCGTGGCCGCTACCGCGGGCACCGGCGTGCGCGTTCAGCGCACGGGAGACGCCGTGGACCACAAGAGGCACGTGGCGGCCGGCCGCGGCGGCGAGCATGTCGTTCAGGCCCGCCAGGCTGGCGCCGGAGAGGAAGGCGGTGGCGCGGGCTCCGGCCAGGGCCATGCCCACGGCGCTGGCCATGGTGCCGCGCGGAGTGGGGGCGGTGATGTCGGTGAGCGGCGCGGCGAAGACGTTGAGCCCTTCGCGACGGCGCTCTTCTTCCCAGGCGCGGGTGAGCACGTCGGCGGGGGCGCCGGCGCCCAGGCCGGCGACCTCGGCCACACAGGCTTCGGTCACAGCCACCGCGACCGCGCCGCGCAGCGCGGTCTCGAGCCCAGGGAGAGGGGCGGGGGCGACGGTGCCGTTGCCCACCAGCGAACGCAGCAGGCGCAGCCCGGTGTCAACGAGTCCTGGCATGCGGCCTCCGTGAGGGAGCCCCGGGTTCCTCCAGGGCGAACTGGGCGCCAGTGACCCATCGGATGGCGCCTGTGGGGCAGCGGAGCGTGGCCTCGAGGGTGGCCTTCTCACCGGCGGTTGGGTCCACCACCGGCAGCTCGTTCCGCATCTCGATCACCCCAGGCTCCGCGTCGGCGGCGCAGCGACCGCAGCCGTCACAAGCCACCCGGCACAGGGCGCGGGCGTCATCGCCCGCCAGGGGTAGGGAGCACTGGACCAGCAGGGGGAGGTCCAGCGGAAGG
>CAZHIK010000999.1:3447-3694 GCA_964532635.1 uncultured Enterobacterales bacterium | reverse complement strand
ACGAAGACAAGAACGCGGCGAAGTCGTCCCAGCGGACAGTTCGGACCCCATCCTCGATAGCCAGGAAGGTATCGCCGGTGAACCACAGGCGCAGGTGATCGATGAGTTCGTCCAGTTCGCCCGGCTCGGCCACTTCATCCAGAGCGCGGGTCAAGCCACGAATGCGGTAGAAGCTCAACTCGAGGGCACGGAGCCTGCGGGTCACGTGCTGCTCGACCAGACCGCAGATCTGCTCGATCTCGGACTC
>CAZHIK010000999.1:0-3437 GCA_964532635.1 uncultured Enterobacterales bacterium | reverse complement strand
CAAGTCGTGCCGTTCCCGTTCCCCCAGGAAGTCCGTGAACGCACCGTAGAAGGCCGAGCCCACGATCTCACCTGTCACCTTGCCCAGATCCAAGCTGGGGATGCCGGTGATCCGCCCTATGTGCAGGACGGAAAATCCGACTCGCTTGATGGACTTGCCCCGATGGTGCCGGTTGACGATGGCCCACACCATGTCGGACCGCCTGGCTTCCCGACCATCGACGCGCAGTACGGAGTTCGGAGTCTCCGTGAGCGCGTGGTGGTCGAGCACGAAGGTACAACCGCCCCGGTTCACCGAGTCTTGGGCCGCCGTGATTGGATCCCCTGGCAGGTCCACCAGCACCGGGCGCGTCAGGGGAGCGCCGGAGAGGATTCCCGTGGCCCCCGCGACCATGCGGGCCCGGGCTTGGGCTACGGTCTCCCCTGCGGAGGCCGGCTCCAGCCAGTGGGGTGCCTCAAGGTGTCCCGTGTGTTTGCGGGAGAGGTCGTAGTAGTAGTCAGGGTAGCGTAGGCGCTGTGAGCGGTTCTCCGCGCTGCGATCAGGGAGCAGGGTGGACGAAGCCAGCCCTCGAAGCCAGATCAGGTTGTGCCAGAGGTCCACGAGCTGGACACGAAGGCCGTTGAGCGCGGGGTTCGGCGATGAGCCCTCGTGCCCACCGATGAGCACGTCCACGCCGGCTTCTCTGAGAGCGGGGAGCCACGGCAGGAAGGACCTTGCGCGGTCGTCCAAGCGCATGTCGTCGTCGAGAATCCAGGCGAATGCCCCTTCGTCCTCGCGCATAAGCTCGCCCAGGTAGCGTTGAAGCATGGTGCGGGCCTGGGCGATACCGACCTGGCCTGGTGGACGGTGCTCGTACTGGGCCCCGAAGGCTCCCCGCTGCGCGTCCTCGCGCTGCTGTCGCTCTGACACCAAGGCGATCTCGTGGCGTTCTTCCCGAAGACGATCCACGAGTGCTCTCATATCTTCACCGGGAGCACCGTTCTCCAGCACAACGGCGGCGAGCGTGGTGAGGCTCGGAAGCGAGCGGAGCGTGGCCAGGTCCCGCAGGAGCGGTTCCAGAATGGATGGGTCAGCGCTGATCACGCCGACGTAGAGGGAGTAGGGCTCATGGCTGGGCGCAGAGGCGAGCTTTGCGGCTGCCTCCGTGCGAGGTGGTGCCGTGTCCTCCACCTGGCCAGCCCTGGCCACCGAGCGTCGGTCATCGACCTCGACCCCAATGGCCTCCAGTCTCCGTGCGAGCGACGTGAGCCCGGCACCGCTCTGATGCTCATCGAACATGCCGGCCATCAGCAGGTCATCAAGCCGCAGGCACGCACCATGAGGGTAGATGGTCGTCGGATCGAAAGTTCGTGGGAGCAGTTCGCCCGACTCGGCTCTCCTGGCGTCGATCAGCACCAGCTTGATGTTGGCGGGATTCGAAGTGGATGATCGAACGTGGAGCGCTCCGGTGTTGAAACAGCCCGCCGTCCCGGGCGTCCGGCTGTTTCGCAGCAGGGTCCAAGAGACTCCCGGAGGAAGCGCCTGCCCCAGCTGCGCGCCTCGCGCGCAACAGGAGTCGCTCGTTCCTCTACGGGCCTCGACGAAGACGACCTGTTCGAAGGCTGCGAGCTGGTCGCCGAGAGCGTGGAGGACCCCTTCGACCAGTAGCTCCATGCCATCCACGACCATGATCAGCGCACGCTGCGTGGAACCACCTTCACATCGGCCGAACCCGCGAGCGTGTGAGCTCGCGCGAAGCACGATGGTCGTGGGCTCCCGGATTCGGTGAAGTGCCTCGGCATCCCGAGGTAGCTCCAGCTGACGAGCGCGGGGCAACCCAGATGCGCCGAGCCAGCAGCGCGCCACCAGCCCTCGGCACTCGAGGGCGGCGACGAGCACCTGGGTGTACTCCTCCGCCATGATCACCACGACGGTCTGACCCTTCTCGAGGGCTCGCGCAGCCTCCGCGGCCCAATCACCTGCAGACCAGCCGAACGGTGTCGTCACGAAGACGCCGTTGCTGTCTTGCTCGTCGAACAGGTCCAGCCTTGCAGATGCACAGGTGCGGGCGATGCCCCCGATGCTGGGCAGCACGGTCGCGGCGAAGCCGACGGCTTCCACTCGAGCTGCCACCGCCAGCGCGCTGATGCGGTGACCTGGCTCGTACCCCATCCACACGGGATCACCCTGGACCAGCAGAACCACGGCCTTACCCTCTCGGAGAGGCGGGAGGAGCAAGTCCATCAACTGCTCTGTCGTTGGCCTCCATCCGGTGACGAGCCGCCCGTCCAGGTGGAGCGAATCCAGCCAGCCATCCGCGAGCTGAACACCAGGGTAGACCACCAGGTCCGCGGAGCGAACGGCTCGAAGCGCGTTGAGCGATAGGTCGTCGGCGTCCCCGGATGCCGGGAGGCCGATGAGGAAGAACTGTCCCCTGGTGGCTACGTCCTTCATGCCGCGGTGTCCGTAGTGATGACCAGTGGACACCTACTCCGAGCGCCAAACGGGCGCCAAGTAGGTTTCCCGATGTGCCTAGAGGCGGCCCCCTCGTCGCTGCGGTCCCTCCGGCCACGGACAGTACAGCCCCTTCCACATTCCCATCCCCGCGGGCAGCTTCTCGTACTCGAAGCCCGGGAGCCGTTTCAGGACTCGCAGCACCTCTTTGCGAGTGCCTGGTGGCAGGCCGCGTTGACGACACCAGGACCGATAGCAGGCAAACATCTTCTCGCTGTGGGTGCTGGACCAAGAGGACCTCTTCACGTGGTGGAGCGCGAAGGCCTCGATGAGTTCGAGTCGCTCGGCTTTCACCTCATCGCCCTCCCCTGGCTCCGGAACAGGCGGATCGACGCCCAGCAGTGAGATCCCCCTCCAGTGCTCGTAGCGGCTTCCCCGCTTCTCACCGACAGCACCGATCTCCTTCAGGGCCATCGTCACGCGCACTCGCGCGACAGGCTGGACACCGAAGGCCTTGGCCTAAGCGATGTAGGCTTCGTTGAGCGCCGTAGCGTTCGCCTCCTGTCGTTTCCCGATCTTGCAGCCCAGCTCGAGGAAGTCGCAGAGCACATCGGCACCTTCAGCCTTCGCCAGGTCGTCCAAGGACACGATGGAGGTCTGGTAGCTCCGCCAGTCCTCCACCGCGGCGACACGCTTGCTACGCCTGATGGGAGGCACGCGGTTCTGCTTCGCCCTGCGAGGCTTGGGCTTTGGCTTCCTGCCTGACGCCTTGGCAGCCTTCTTGTCCCTTCGTGCCCTTCTTCGGCGCGCCCTCACGGCCTCCCTGGCTTCCTCAACCCACTTGTCAGCGGGGTCTCCCGGACGGGAGATCCGATAGTCCCTCATGCCGTCAGGCTTCTCGATGGAGAAGCCGTTCTTGGAGAGCACCATGGGCTCCACGCAGGTAGCTCCGGTGTCTCCGATTCGCCGTAGCGCCCAGCAGAGAATGGGGTGCTCGTCCACCC
>CAZHIK010000998.1:0-3695 GCA_964532635.1 uncultured Enterobacterales bacterium | reverse complement strand
ACGCGATCATCGTGCGCTGGGAAGAGTCCCGCCTGAAGCAGGTCCACGGCGATTCCTATCGGGCGCTGCTCGCGTCGGTGCCCCGCTGGCTGGGCCCCGCTCGAGCCGATCGCCCCGCGGGGCAGCCCAACACCACGTGGAGCGCCGCGCTCCGAGCGGAGCGCGGCACGCTGCTGGCCATGCTGGCGGTCTTCGGGGCGCTGGCCGGCAAGGCCCTGCTCATGGTCCCCTAGGAGCGTGAGGCTCCGAAGCGGGTGCCCACCGCGGCGCCGACGCAGGGGAAGAAGGAGAAGAAGAGGAGCAGCTTGCCCAGGTAGGGGACCAGGCTCAGGGCACCGAGCAGGCAGACGCCGATGAGGAAGGCGCCGACCTTGCCGCGCATCGTGGCGGGCACGGGGAGCAAGTCACCGAGCGCCTGGCCGAGAGCCACGAAGCCGAGCAGCCAGGCGAGCCCGAGCAGGAGCAGCACGAAGGCCGAGATGGGGAGGCCGATGATGGTGATGGCCAGCAAGCCAGCCACAGCGAGGCCTGTGCCGCTCAGCAGCAGGCCTGCCAGACCGTAGCGGATGGGATGACGCTCGAGGCCCCGGGCCGTGTTGACCACCTTGTCGGGGAACAGCCCGAGCAGCAGCACTCCGATCCCCGCCAGGCAGAGCAGCAGCACGGTGCGGCGGACCATGCCATGCATCCAGGTGCTGCCCTTCTCGGCCAGCATGGCCAAGCCGGTGGCGCTCGTGGGGGCTTCGTCACTGGCCAGTGCCACGCGGTCGCCATGCACCTGGCCTCCGTCCTCGACGAGTACCTTTCCGCCGAAGCTCACCGCGTCACCGGTGACGACGCCGGTGCTGCTGATGATGACGTCCTCGCCGAAGCAGACCGCGTCCCCTTCCACGGTACCATCGACGCTCACGGGTGAGCCGAATGCCACCGCGTCTCGGACGACCTCACCCACAGCGACGGTCACCGGGCCGCCGAAGGAGGCGATGTCCTGGAGATCGGCGTCCGCGAGATCCGCGAGCTCGGGGATCTCGGGGACCTCGGGTCCTGCCTCGAGGCTCGGGGTGGCGGGTACGGCCGGCACAGCGAGATCGCTCTCGAGGCGCTCGACGACACGCTCGAGCAGGTCCTGTTGACGCTCCATGTTGCGCTCGAGCCGCTCGAGCCGCGCTTCGACCGAGTCGGCCTCGGCATCGGTGGCGGCCTCCAGGGGCACCACCCCGTCGGCGGTGATCGAGGCGCTGGCCTCGCCATCCTCGATCTCGAAGGTGACCGAGAAGCCTTCTGGAAGCCGGCCTTCCTCGAGGCTGATCACCTCCTGCGCGCTGGCGGTGAGGGGAAGGGCCAGCAGGCCCATCAGAGCAAAGGCGTTGAGACGGAGGCGGCTCATGCGGACTCCCGGGACAGCCCGAGCAGGCGGACGGTGGTGAGGCTGCAGCCGAGGGCAAGGGTGGCTGCGATGGTGAGAGTGGCGGCGGGGGAGGGGAGGTGGTTGACGACCACGGACACGGCGACGCCGAGCCCACGGACCACAGCGGCAAGCTTCCAGAGCAGGGCGGTGGGCTCACCGCCGACCGCCATGAGCAAGGCCGCGGAGAGGATCAGGCCGACGCCGAGCCAGGGGATCCGCAGGGGAGCGAGGTCGCTCTCAGGGCGAGCCACGATGTCGAGCACCCCTTGCTCGAAGCCGTCGGGAAGCTCGGGCTCGGGGAAGGCGGCGAAGGCGGTCGCCAGCGGCTCCGCACTGGCCGCGCGGGCGGCACAGTGTGGGCAGCTGTCGATGTGCAGGGCGGCCTCCACAGCGTCCTCATCGCCGAGGTCTCCCTCGACGAAGCGGAGGAGGAGTTCATCACTCAGGTGACGGTTCATGCGATACCTCCTGCGTCGAGGTCGTCGTAGATGGCGCGCAGGCGCTTGCGCGCGCGGAAGATGCGGTTCATGACCGTGCCCATGGGGAGGTCCAGCAGATCGGCGATCTCGCGGTACTTCAGCTGCTCGAAGTGGTAGAGCAGCAGCACCTCTCGGTACAGCGGTGGCAGTTGGTCGAGGGCGGCGCGCAGGCGCTCGGCCTTCTTGCCGTGCTCGGTGATCTCGAGGGGCGAGGGGCCCTTGTCCACCACCTCGACCTCGCTGGATGCCCGGCGGCGCTTGCGACGACGGTGCTCGTCGATGCAAGTGTTGCGTGCGATGCCGAAGACCCAGGTGCTGAAGCGCCAGTCGGAGCGGTAGCGATGCAGGTTGCGCATCACCTTGACCATGGTGTCCTGCGCGGCGTCCTGGGCGTCTTCCTGGTTGCCGAGCATTCGCAGGCAGAAGCGGTACACAGGCCGACTGTGCTGCTGAAGCAGCCATGCGCGTGCCGACTCGTCACCGTCGAGGGCCGCCTTGATGAACGCTTGTTCGTCCACGGGTGCTGGTTCCAGGCGCAGCGCCAAGGAGCCTCCGTAGGGATGGGCGCCCATGCGGGCCTCCCGGTGTGGAGCTGCCGGGGCGGCTCCCGATCGTGGTTCGACCGCGCGATGTCTGGCGGACTACCCCGAACCATCACCGAGAGGGGACGGGCTTGCGACGACAACGAGGCCGGTGGTACCTTCGAATAGAGCGGCTGTGCCGAGCTCCAGGGAAACCCACAGCCGCCCACCCAAAGCGATGGACAAGCACCGAAAGCTCCGCAAGTACCAGCAGAAGGACTACTCGATGCTGGTGGAGTTTCCGGTGGAGATCGTGGGCCGGAACGGTGTGGTGCGCACCTACAGCTTCGAGGACTCCATCCGCCTGTACCAACGGCGCATCGCCTCGGCGTCCTCGCGCTACGACGACAGCGAGATCATCGAAGCCGAGATCGGGCACTGCAGGCAGCGTATCCGGCAGCTGCGGCGCAGCTACTTCGAGCGCTACGCGTGGGCTGCGATCCGCAGCCTGTCCCGCAAGGAGATCGCAGGTGGTGAGATGGCGGCGGAGGTCGCCGCATTCCTGGCTCGCTACGCGGGCTCCATCGACCGTGCCGAGTGCTTCGGCATCAGCGCCATCGAGTCTACCGGCTGCGCACGCACCTGGTACCTGGAGCCTCCAGGGCGCCCCCCCCTGATCCTGTACCTCTACCGCTTCCGCTCCAAAGAAGACTGTCCCGCCCGGTCGGAGATGGAGGCCTTCCTCAGCTCCCTCGACGCGGTCGGTCCCGAGGACGACCTCGAGCACCTCCACGCCAGCCACGTCACGGCGGACTGTGGGCTGCTGCTCACAGGCACGGAGCCTCCCATCGATGACGACGATGAGCGCTCCGAGGCGCGAACTTCGCAGGCTGTCTCGGATCTCATCGATCCCGTCGCGCAGGCGGTGAGCATGCTGCGATCGGGCAACCCCGAGGAAGCCCTGCAGCTACTGGACAGCCTGCTTCTCGTCCAGCCCGACCACCGCAGCGCAGCCCTCACGGCCGCTCTCGCGGCCGGTCACCTGGGCTCGCCCCAGCAAGCCGAGCTCTACGTTCGCCTGGCCGCGGCGTACCACCCGGACGATGGCATCCTGATGCACCACCTGGGCATCGCCCTGCTCCAGCAGGGTCGCCTGGAGGAGGCGGAGGAGGTCTTCGGGCGCGCTCTCGGCGGGCAGCCCTGGCTCTTCCCGTCCCGCTTGCTGCTCGCGCTGCTCGCCCTCCACGCTGGACGGCTGGACCGAGCATCGGAGCTGCTGCAGCCAAC
>CAZHIK010000997.1:0-3695 GCA_964532635.1 uncultured Enterobacterales bacterium | reverse complement strand
GGCGCGGCCGGCAGGTAGCCGCCCAGCAGCCGGGCGGTGCGCCCGGAGAGGGTGGTGCCATGGGGGAGATCGTGGTGGAAGACACCCAGGAGGCCGCCGCCCCCATCCAGTACACCCTGGATCGCGAGCAGGTGGAGCTCACCCCGGGCACCCACAGCGACGCGGTACGCCTGGTGCAGGCGCTTCCGGGCGTCGCTGTCACCCGGGAGTACGCGCCCAGCGCCGGTGCTCTGGCCATCCGGGGCTCCGGACCGGACGAGCACCGGCTCTACCTCGACGGCGTGGAGCTGCCCTACCTGTTCCACTTCAAGCAGTTCACCTCGGTGGTCAACACGGGCCTGCTCGAGGATCTCACCCTGTACCCCTCGGCCTTCGGGGCGGTGCACGGTGATGCCACCGGGGCGGTGGTCGACGCCCGCACCAAGTCGTTGACCCCAGAGCGCCCCCTGGCCGGGGTGGATCTGAATGCCATCATGGCGGGGGGCCTGGTGCGCACGCCGCTCGGGCGCGATCTGTTCCTGAGCGCCAGCGGCCGCCGATCCTACATGGACTGGATCGTCGGCGGAGGCAGTGGACAGTACACGGTCTGGCCAGTGTTCTGGGACGCCTTCGTCCGGATCGATCACGTCCCGGACCCGGACCACCGCACGGCCATCAGCATCCTGACCGCCAGCGATCGATGGGAGCGCCTGGTACGCGAGCCCGAGGAGCTCGACCCCGTGGAGGCTGCCTCCGAGCCCATCCTGACCTACAGCCACCGCTACCTGGTCAGCTCCTTGATCCGACACGACGCCAGCCAGCAGCTGCGCTCGGATGCCACCCTCGCCCTGGTCCTGGACCGCTGGCCGGCCCAGCTACAGCAGCACTGGCAGGATCGCAGCGAAGCCAACCTGCAGCTACGCCACGATCTGGTCTGGCTGCCCCACGACGACCTGCACTTCGCGGCGGGCCTGCGGGCCCGTGGTGAGCGGGTCCTGCGCAGCGCCAGTGTGGACCGGGCCTGGCCCGAGGTGGTCGAGGAGGCCCCGCTGCTGGCCCGAGGCCTGCCGGTGGACGAGAGCATCGACCGCCTTCGCCTGGCTGCCTACGGCGAGGTCAGGGCCCAGCTGGGGGCCCTGCGCCTGCTGCCGGGGGTGCGCGTCGAGCACGACACCCTCAGCGGAGCCTGGAGCCCCGATCCACGCCTGGGCCTCAAGTGGAAGCCATCACCGAGCGTGACGTTCCGCGCGGGCTTGGGGCGCTTCTCCCAGTTCCCCAGCTCCGACGCCCTCAGCCCGACTACCGGTGATCCGGAGCTCCCGGCCATCCGCTCCGAGCAGGTGGCGTTGGGTATCGACGGGATCGTCAAGGGGCGGCTGACCCTCACGGGTGACGCCTGGGCCAAGCAGCTGCGAGAGATGGTACTCGAGACACCCGGTGAGGCCCCCACAGGAGGCGTGGACGGTCGGGCCCTGGGAGGGGAGTTGGGGGCGCGGTATCGCATCCGCAAGGTCTTCTTCTTCTGGGCCACAGCGAGCTTGACCCACAGCGAGCGCTGGCTCGACGGGAGCTGGATTCCGTATGATTGGTCCCAGCCCCTCACCATCGGTCTGGTGGGATCGTGGACCTTCCGTCCCTGCTGGAACGCGGGCGTACGCTATCGCTACGGCGCGGGCTTCCCCTACACACCCATCGCGGACGGTGTCTACGATGCCGGCACCGACAGCTACGAGCCCTCACTCGGGGCGCGAAACAGCGCTGCGATGCCCGCCTATCAGAAGGTGGACCTGCACCTGGAGTACCGCTGGGAGCGGGACCACTGGCGAGGCGCGGTCTACGCCGAGGCCTGGATCATCCCGGGGCGGTCCAACGAGATGTACCCGGTCTACAGCTACGACTACGACGAGGAGACCTTCGTCTACGGTCCCCACTTCGTGCCCATCCTGGGGGTTCGTGGCGAGGTCTACTGAAGCGCCTTGAGCAGCTTCTTGTCGGCCAGCAGCAATGGCAGGACCGTCTCGGTGACGTCCTCGCCGGTGCAGCCACCCAGGGACTGGGGGTTGGCACAGACGCCCACGGCCGCGGGTGCGCCCTTCTTCTGCAGCCGCCCGAGACTGACCTCGACCGCCTCGAACAGGGTCTCGCCGATGGCGGCCAGGTCGCGCTCGTAGATCTCACGGTAGTCCTGCGCCTTCTCGAGGGCCGCTGTGCGGATGCTAAGGGTCTCACCCTCCTCGAGATCGGCCTCGATTTCTTCGAGGGCGGCAGCGTGCCTGGCCTTGGTCTCGGCGATGCTATCGCCCACCAGGGCGTGGGTCAGGGCCGACAAGTCGATGTGGGCCCCCACGCCGGTGATGGGGACCACCGGCTGCGCGCGTCCCTCGACCTCGAAGCTCGGCCACTCGAGGGCGATGATCTCGTCGACGTCTTCGAGCAGGTCGGCGTCGCTGTCCATGGCCTTGCCGATGGCGGGCGCGAGATCGGTGCCCTGGCACTGGCTGCGTCCCATGAGGGCGTGGACACCCTCGGCCTTGCACAGGGTGACATCGTAGCCGTCGGTGGCGACGGCCAGGACGCGCTCCATGGCGCCACCGAAGGTGACCTCGAAGTCGTCCACCAGGGTATCCACGAAGGCCTGGACCCGCGCGGTCTGGCCGTTGCTCTGCTTGCGCAGCTCTTCGGCGTAGGCCAGGAAGCCATCAGGGGCGCGCTGGGCACACAGGGCGGTGCCCTGGTCCAGCTCCACCAGAGCGGGGCTGACCCGGGCCATCTCGCCTTCGATGGCACCAAACTGCTCGGCCACGTGGGCGCTGGCCTTGTCGAAGAGCGAGGAGTGGGGGCCGACGAAGTCGGGATGGTAGTAGCCGGGCTCGCCAGCCAGAGCGGCGGTGCAGAGCAGGAGCGACGCGAGCATGGGTTCTCCTTGGAGCGACCGGAACGGTCCACTGCAGCTAAACCGCTGTGAGGCGCCTTGCATCCCCATCCCTTCAGCGCAGGAAGACCAGGTCCTTCCCCTCGCGCCAGTCTGGGCGCAGGTTCGCGACCGCCTCGCGGATCAGCGCCCGCGCCCCGCGAGCCGCCACGGCCACCAGGCAGAGCTCGGCATCGAGGGTCCGCAGGACCTCCGGAACGACGATGGGGACGCCCTGGCGGGAGGAGCCGATCTTGCGCGGATCGATGTCCACCACCGCCACCACGTCGTGGCCCTGTGACACAAGCCAGCGGATCCATGGGCGCCCCTCCTTGCCCGCTCCCCAGACCACCACCCGCCGCGTCCGAGCCAGTCGGGTCTGAGCCAACCAGATCATGCGGGCTCGTCGAAAGGCCTCTCGGCTGTAGGCGGGGTGGGTCCGTGTGAGACGGGATGGCCGATCCCGCATCCTCACCAGCACCTCGTCCACCTTGCGGAAGCGCCAGCCCGCGGCCTGCAGGCGCAGCCAGAGGTCGTAGTCCTCCGGTACGGGGCCGGCCGCGATGCCGGGCCCTCCTGCGACGTCGCGATATCCACCCAGCTCACAGACCGCGGCACGCCTGAAGGTGGCCGCGGGGTGGAACACGGGGCTCTCCACCGAGAAGCTGCGCTCGAAGTCCTCGGGCAGCAGGACGGCGTTGATCCACTCCTGGTGCAAGCGCATCCCCTCTGGCACCTCGCCTTCGTCGCGGAACAGCTCAGCACGGCCGTCCACCAGCGCCAGGGTGGGATCCGCCTCCAGCAG
>CAZHIK010000996.1:0-3696 GCA_964532635.1 uncultured Enterobacterales bacterium | reverse complement strand
GTAGGGGGCGGGGCCGCGGCCTACAGGAGCCGGGATGCGGGTGGGGGAGAAGCCGGCCGCGAGGGGGCCGGGCTGGATCTCGGCGGCGGTGTCGTCGGCGGGCTCACCGCAGGCGATGAGCAGGAGCGAGGCGAGGGAGAGGGCGCGCATGGAAACCTCCGTGCCGAATCCTATACCCCATTCTTAGGGGCCTCTGCGCCCACTCCAGCGGCTCGTACCCAGGGCAGGGTGGCGCGCACCACCAGCGCGCAGCCGCGCGGTCCACTGGTCCACCAGGGCCTGCTGCAGATCCAGGGCGGCCTGATGGGCATGGGGGTCGCCGGACAGCGCACGCAGGGCGGCCACCGCAGCCTCGAGCGTGGAGATCCTGCCGAGCCCCTGGGGCTTGCGGATGGGGAAGTCTCCCTCGAGCCCCCCGGGCAGGGCGTGGCGGGGCAGGGCACGCGCCGTACACCCACGTCGTCGGGCAGCTCGGCCTGGGACCAGGAGCCGTCGGGCACCAGCAGGCAGCGCAGGGGAGGGGACTCGGCGATGGGGCGGGCGTCCTCGGGGAAGAGCACGCCGACCGTGCCCTGGGGGAAGCCCGAGAGGTGCTCGTCCAGGGCCTCGCCCAGCTCCACACCCACCAGCCGGAAGGCGTTGGTGAAGGCCAAGGGCAGCAGGCTACCCGTGCTCTTGGCCGCCTGCGCTTCGCGGGGGTGCTGCAGCACCCCCACCACCACGTTGGGGGCCTCGGGGCGGATGGCGTGGCACAAGCACGCCGCCAAGGGTCGCTCGCAGCGGGTGCAGCGGGGCCTGCGGCTCACGACTTCGCTGGCCTGGTGGGGGGCTCAGGGAAGCCGCCCGGCCGCGACGCACGGCCGTAGACCCAGTCGTCCATCAACAGGATGAGGCGGTTGAGGCCGGTGCTGCGCCGGATGATGTCGCGCACCCAGCGGTGCAGCGGGGTGTCGGGCTTGTGGAACGGACAGGTGCGGACGCACACTCCGCAGTCCGAGCCCTGGGCGCGCCAGAAGTGGTAGCAGCGCTCCACGGCCAGGGGCCACTTGTCGGCGCCGCGGACCCGCTGGGGCTCGCCCTCGGGGATAGCACCGGCCGGGCAGTGTTCTGCGCACTTGGCGCAGCTCCGGCAGAAGTCACCGACGCCGTGACACTCCGGGGCATCCCAGGCCAGCCGGGCGCTGGTGGTGACCACCCCCAGGCGCACGCCGGGGCCCAGGTGGCGGTGCACCAACAGGCCGTTGCGTCCGAGCTCGCCCAGGCCGGCCTGCACGGCGACGGGCGGGCACATCACCAGGTAGTTCGAGTCCACGTGGGCCCGCGCGTCGGCGCCCAGGCGCTGCAGGCTGCGGGCCAGGGCGAAGCAGGCTGCGGATGTCTGCTGATACACCCGAGCCGTCTCGGCGGTGGCCGGCAGCTCGGGGCTGGTGCCCACCCAGGGTTCACGCATGGGAAACACCAACACAATGGCGCTTCGGTGGTGAAGCTCGATGGGCTCGCCGTGGCGCTCGAGGGGCCGCCCGCGGTGGGAGTAGACGAAGCCCTGCTCGAGCTCACAGATGCCCACATCCGCAGCCCCCAAGAAGCGGGCCACCGCCTTGACGGAGGCTGCGAGCGCCACGGGATCGGCGCCATCCTCGAGCTGCGGCCACGGCTCCCTGAACTCACCGGGCCCCACGGCATCGGAATGGGCTGCCGAGCCCTCGCGCTCCTCGCGGTGGATGGCGGCCGCGATCAGGTCGGAGGCATCGAAGCAGGCCTGGACCACCGCGGCCTCGAGGGCGCGGAAGGCCCGCCCGCCAGGGGTGGCCAGGGGCCGCAGCTCCCGGGTGCGTTCGTCCGCGTGACGAAGCTCCGGACGCCGGGCGTAGTAGGCCTTGTGGAGCTTCGAGCCGATCTTCAGGCGCGCCCGTGAGAACACGGTGTCGCGCTCGTCGACGCGAGGAAAGGGGCCGGGAGCGGGGAGGGGACGGGGGAACACGAGCGGGGACTATCACGACGTACACGTGCTCGTGTTCGTGGTCGTGTTCGTTCTAGAACTGGTAGGCCACCCGGGACTGAAGCGTGAAGAAGCGCCCGTCGGGGTTCAGATCGGCCTTCTCCACCGGGATGCGGTCGGTGGTCTGGGCGTAGGCGGCCTCGAGGCTGAACAGCATGTGCTCGCGCCAGCGGTGCTTGACGGCCAGGTCGGCCTCCCAGCCGAGGTTCGAGGCTGTGGCCTTGTGCTCGAGGCAGTCCACCTCGTCTCCCTTGGCGCACAGGATGCGCGAGCCGTCGGGCTTGTCGGGCCAGGCCATCAGCCAGCCGGCGATGATCTCGGTGTCGTCGATGGGGCGCACCGTGACCTGGGGGAAGACGTAGCGGGAGTTGTAGACCCCGCCCTTGGACCACAGGCCCTCGGCGCCGTCGGTCCAGGTGGAGGCGGTGACCCGAGCCAGGATCTCCTCGTAGATCAGCAGGCCGGCGTTGAAGTCCGCGTGGAGCGGGCGGCCGGTGAAGGCCTCGTCGGCCACGTAGTCGTCGCCAGACGCGTAGCCGGTCTCGACCAGGGCGGTGAGCAGATCGTTCTCCCAGCCCAGGCGGCCAACGTAGCCCCAGATGTCCGCTTCTTTGTAGAGCGGGTTGTCCAGGTCGCCGTAGGGGTCGTAGGCCCCGGGCAGAGTGATGGCCGACGTGGTGCCCTGGATGGTCAGGCCCTCGAACTGCGCCAGCACGCCGTGGACCTTGGCGTTGAGGTAGTAGTCCACGATGACCACGTTGGAGTCGGTCTCGCGCTGCTTGCGGTGCACCACGTAGGCGCCGGTGACCAGCTGCCCGGGCGCCCCCAGGATCTCGAGGTCTTCGCCCTTGAAGAGCATGGCGTAGACCATCTCGTAGACATCATCGACGGGATCGGCCCACCAGTCGTCCTGGCGTTCGGCGGCCGTGCGCTCGTCGTCCGAGTAGCTGTGGTCGAGATCGGTGACACCGTCACCGTCGCTGTCGCAGTCGGGATTCCAGTCCTCGTCGGCTTCGGACACGCCGGGATCGCATGCGTAGCCGTAGTACTGGTGCAGCGGATCTTCGACCAGGCGGTCCATGCCCACCACCACGAACAGGGGGAAGCCCGTGTCCTCCTTGCCGGCGATGCCCTGGACCACCGCCAGGGGCCGGGTGGCGAAGAGGATTCGGTCGTAGGTGGCACCGCCGTGGTTCTCGCCGAAGTTGTCGTCGAAGCCGTTGCCGTCGTTGGCCAGCAGCCCCAGTCCCCAGTGGGAGGCCTGGCGGCCCACGCGCATCACGCCCACGGGGATGGGGAACTCCATCCAGGCCCGGCTGACCTGGACCGGGGTGGCCTCGTAGCCGTCGATGCCGGTGCCGGAAGGGGAGCCAGCGAACAGCGAAGTGGCGGCCAGGGACGCGTTGTCGCCCCAGACCACGTCGTTCAGGGCGTTGATCTCCACGGTGAACTTCGTGTCGTCACCGTAGGAGATCACCGGGCGCAGGCGCAGGCGGTGCTGGATCGTGGAAGGCCAGCCCTCGCTGTCCTCGAAGAAGCCGGGGTAGGCCTGTCCGCGCACCCTGTAGTAGCCCTCGAGATCGAAGCTCAGGTCCTCGGCCGCAGGAAGCTTGGGGGGGGGCGGAGGCGCGGGGGGAGGCGCCGGAGCCACGGAGACAGCGGCCTCTGGGACAGGTGGGGGCGCGGGAGGGGCTTCG
>CAZHIK010000995.1:0-3696 GCA_964532635.1 uncultured Enterobacterales bacterium | reverse complement strand
GGGGGCCACGCCGACCGGCAGGCCACGGACCCGGCCAGGATCTGGTACCAGCCCAGCTGCCCGCCCTCGCGCATGGAGCGCGCCCACTACCACGTCGGTGATGGTGTCCTACTCGACGTGGGCGCCATCCTGGCCGAGGACGTGGGCGTCCAGCCTCGGGTCGTCGGGCAGGCCCAAGTGCGCCCGGGCGCACCGCCCCCAGCAGAGGGGCGTGACTCCTTCACCGAGGGGGAGCGCAACGCCCAGCTCGTCAGCCTGGCCGGCTCGATGCGCAGGCGGAAGATGGGAGAGGATGCGATCCTGGCTGCGCTGCGGGTGGAGAACACGCGGCGCTGCCGGCCGCCCCTCGATGACGACGAGCTGCGAGGCATCGCCGGCTCGGTGTCACGCTACGAGCCCGAGTCCCCCCTGACCACGGCGAACCTCACCGACCTCGGCAACGCCGAGCGGCTGGCGGCCCACCAAGGCGACGAGCTGCGCTACGTCCACAAGATGGCGGCCTGGTTCCACTGGGACGGCAAGCGCTGGGCCAGGGACGACTCGGGCGAGACCGTGCGCCGCGTCAAGGCCACCGTCAGAGCGACCTCACGGGCCGCCATGAAGCTCCGCGACGGGAAGCGACGCGACCAGGTACTGCGGCACGCACTGCGCTCGGAGAGCTCGGGGCGCATCAAGGCCATGCTCGAGCTGGCCCAGTCCTTCCTCACGCTCCCTCACGCGGCTCTGGACCGCAAGGACTGGCTGCTCAACTGTGCCAACGGCACCATCGATCTGCGCAGCGGCCGGCTCCTACCGCACCGACGCCAGGACCGCCTCACACGGATCAGCTCGGTGGCCTACGAGCCGGAAGCCGAATGCCCCACCTGGGAGCGCTTCCTCGAGCGCGTCATGGGTGGAGACCTCGAGCTGGTGGCCTTCCTGCAGCGGGCCGTGGGCTACACGCTCACCGGCTCCACCCGGGAGCAGCTGCTGTTCCTGCTCTACGGGGTGGGGGCCAACGGCAAGTCCACCTTCGTGGAGATCGTGCGCCTGCTGGTGGGCGAGTACGCGGCCCAGGCGGAGTTCACCACCTTCTTGAAGCAGGACGGGGCGGCCGTGCGCAACGACGTGGCCCGGCTGGTGGGGGCTCGCTTCGTGGCCGCGGTCGAGGCCGAGGGCGGTCGCCCTCTGGCGGAGGCGATGGTCAAGCAGATGACCGGCGGCGACGTGGTGACCGCCCGCTTCCTGTTCCGCGAGTACTTCGAGTTCAGGCCGGTCTTCAAGGTGTGGCTGGCTGCCAACCACAAGCCCTTGATCAAGGGCACCGACCACGGGATCTGGAGACGCATCCGCCTGGTGCCCTTCGTAGTGACCATCCCCGAGGCCGAGCGGGATCCCGACCTGGTGGAGAAGCTGAAGGCCGAGCTGCCCGGCATCCTCGCTTGGGCCGTGCGGGGGTGTCTCGCCTGGCAAGTCGAGGGCTTGGGCACGCCTCGTGCCGTGCGCGAGGCCACCGAGAGCTATCGGGGCGAGATGGACGTGCTCGGTGGCTTCCTGGCGGACCGCTGCGAGGTGGAGCCCGACGCGATGGCCCGCACCAAGGAGCTGTACGAGAGCTACCGCATCTGGGCGGAGGAGAGCGGGGAGCGGGCCATCACCAAGAAAGCGATGGGGATGAGGCTGGCAGAGCGTGGCTTCGTCTCGGCCAAGGGCACACGCGGGACGCGCTGCTGGAAGGGGCTGCGGCTCCGCAGCCATGCCCACACCGACGGCCCCCGAGAGGAGGGGTGATGTGCGTGCGGAGCCCCCGGCGACTCCTTCGGGGACTTCCCCCCAGGGCAGGAGGTGCGAGACCACACCGAGGGGCTGACGAGCCTGCTGGACGTTTTCAGCGAACCTTCTGGAAAACGCGCCACCATGCGCCACACGCCACCCACCAGCGCAGGACCCTCCGTAATGCAGCGTACCTCGGTCGCTTCCGGCGGCCCCCTTTGTTGCCGTCGTCCATGAGAGGGGTGGCGCGAGTGGCGCGTGTGGCGCGTTTTTCGGAAACCTCTCCGGAATCGTGCCTGGCATGGCGCTCCGGGGAGCAGCGGAGGCTCGCTTCGGAGCGTCCCCGGTCAGCAGCGCCTGAGGCGTTCGAAGCGGGGGGCCCTCCATCGAAGTTCGACCCGTCACCGCCGAGGCCGATGATCTGTCGCATCCATCGCGGTCGAGGCGTGGCCCACCCCGGCGCTCCGTGAGGACGCTGGGCACCCTGGGAGGGCAGTGGGGCTCTCCCGGGGTGTAGGGGGCACCCGTTCTTGCCACCACCACCACCTTTCGCTTCAGTGGTCGGCCTTCCACTGGTTTCTTGCCGGCCAATGCTCGTCTTGCTCCGCGTTCACGGCCATGCGCTGCGCGAAATGCATACATGGCATCCTGTTTTCGTGACACCCGGGTTTTTCTGTCTACCGACTTGACGCTGGCTGCCATTCTGTTACCGAAATATAGAGTCTCTGTTCTGAAGGGGACCAGCAAAACTCATGAACGACAGGGAGATGTCATGGCAGGTCAGTACACTCGTCTCGCCGACGCTATTCAGCTCGCCGCAAATCAGGTCCAGCCTCGCGACCAAGTCCTTGATGCTGGCGCATTCAACAAGCTCCAAGTCCAAGCCCGTGTTCTCAAAACGGGGACAGGTGGAACCATCAAGCTCCAGCATTCCGCTGTTATGGAAGAAGGCGCGTGGATCGACCTGGGCGGCTCCATTGCGTTGAATGCGTTGTCGAACGCACTGATCACCCACCTGAACTTTCTGCGCTACGTGCGGTGGGTCACCGATGGTGCGGTCGCGGGTGATCCTGTGGTGACCATCGACATCATGGCCAAGATCTGAAGGGAAGCGTCTTCTGATCCTGCCTCCCTTGACTGATTCGATGCAGGATTTGCCACTCAGCTTCCGTGCTGATTTCTGTGGCACAGTCCCGCAGTGGAGAGGACCGTGGCATCTGACTCTACCTCCTGCAACGACAATCGCATGAAGAAGGCTAAGGCTGCGAGGTCCGCGACAGCCGACCCCTGTGGTTCTCAGGTGTCTACGGATTGCTCCAAGGCTTCTACGGCTGGTGCTTCGACTTCCGCGATCCGTCCGTTGATTGGCTCGTCCTTTTCCGGTAGTCCACTACGTTCTGTGGTGCCTGACAGTGTCCTTGCGCAGATGCGCGAAGGTGTCATCGCCCTTCCGCGAACGGCCTTGGTTCCGGAAAACGCTCCCGGGGCAATCGCGACGAGGCGGAACGAGCATGTGCCAGCCGCTATCAAGCAGCTCATCAAGAAGGCCCCTGCACCTGTTGTCCAAGGAGAGGTACAATCCCGTTCCGTCCCAGCGCAAATCGATAGCCTTCGCAAGTTCACCCTGCTGTCGAGGAGCTTGTGCTCTCTGAATATTCAAGAAGTTGCGGATGGCCTCAACCAGTTTGCCTCGTTTCTTGAAGACCAGAATAGCTGGGGGTATACCACCCTGGATCATCTTGAAGCACTGAAATGCTACAATCGTCACAATCTTGGGCCTTGTTTTGAAGTCGGTGGTCCAGATGAGTTGTATGTGGAAATGGGATGGTGCTACGAGCCTGGCAAAGTGCTGAAGAGCGACATGCTCAAGCACTACCTTCCTGATTGGTATGATGCTTTTGCCTCGTCTCCGAGCGTTGCGTCTACCATCGACTGGGTATCGTC
>CAZHIK010000994.1:0-3700 GCA_964532635.1 uncultured Enterobacterales bacterium | reverse complement strand
CCCCCGAGGTTCGCTGGATTATTTTCGTTTCCGACAGGCATCATAGCGCAAGGGGCGGCGACAGGAAGGCTCCGCCTGTCAAAGGGGTGTCCAGCTCACTCGGACAGCAACAGCACCCTCGAGCCCAGGGCGGGCACGTCGACGGTGATGCTGTCGGCGCTGGCGGCAAACTCGCTGCCCGTGAGCAGGTCCCGGTAGACGCCGTCGGTGGGCAGCCCGGCGAACTGCAGGCCGTTGGTGAAGCTGCGGCCCTCGGCGGCCCCGTTGAGGATCACCAGCACGTGATCGCCTTCGGCGCTGCGGGCGTAGGCCCAGACGTCTTCCTCGAGCCACCACTGCACCTGCTCGCCCTGCCACAGCGCCGGGTGGTCCTGGCGAGCGCTGGCCAGGATGGCCACGTGCTCGAGCACCTCTCGCTGGCGCCCGTCGGCGAAGCCCTCGGCGATGACGTCGTCGAGGTCCACGGGTCCCAGGCCGTCGAACGCGGGGGCGTACCACCACAACGGGTGGCGGTTGTCGGGGTCGTGGTTGCCCGGCAGGCCCAGCTCGTCGCCGTAGTAGATCAGGGGCAGGCCCGGGTGGGTGAGCAGGAATGTCCAGCCCAGACGCAGCCGGGCGAAGCTGTCGTCGCCCTCGCTGCCGGGCAGCTCGGCCCGCTCGCAGAACACGCCGTCGGAGGCGCCGCCGGTCTCGCCGTAGGAGATGAAGCGGGAGACGTCGTGGTTGCCCAGGAAGGTTCCCATCAGGGCCTCCCCGTAGACCTCTTGGCTGTTGGCGAAGGAGCCCTCGAGGTCCGCCATCCAGGACTCACCGAGCAGCACCGCCCGCAGGGTCCAGTACAGGTCGAAGTCGAACTGGGCGTCCAGCTCTTCGGGGCGCACGTACTGGGCCACCACGTCGGCTCCGGCGAAGGTCTCCCCCACCGTGTAGAAGTCCTGATCGCCGCCGGCGTGCTGGTGCTCGATCTCGGCCTCGATGCGGCTGCTCATGTTCCACACCACCGCGTGGGGCATGTGCTTGGCGGCATCGACCCGGAAGCCGTCCAGCTCGTACTCCCGGGCCCACCACAGGCCGTCTTCGATCATGACCGCCAGGGGTTCGGGCTCGTAGTACTGGATGTCGGGCAAGAAGGGATCGAACCAGCAGGTCTCGGGGATGTCGTTCCAGTTGTCCAGGGCGTCGCAGAGCAGGTCCTCGCTGTAGGGCTCGAACCAGTCGGGATGCTCGGTGAAGTAGGGGTGGTCCTCGTGCACGTGGTTGGCGGCCCAGTCCATGATCACGCGCATGCCGCGGGCGTGGGCCTCGGCCACCAGCTCTCGCAGCAGGGCGTCGTCGCCGAAGTTCTCCTCGATGCTCATGGCCGAGGTGGGCCAGTAGCCGTGGTAGGCCGAGTAGGTGCCACAGTCGCCTTCGAAGGTGCCGGCAGCGTTGTCCTGGAGGTTGGACAGCCAGATGGCGGTGACGCCCAGGTCATCCAGGTAGTCCAGGCTGTCGATGACACCGCCCAGGTCGCCGCCCTCCCAGTCCGCCAGGTCGGCCGTGGCACCGTCGGTGCTGTCGGCCACCTCACCCCGGGCGAAGCGGTCCACGAAGGCGAAGTAGAGCACCCCGGAGCGCCAGCCGTCCCGGTCCTCGACCCAGAAGGGCAGGTAGCTCTCGTCGGTGATCCTGCCCGCGGCGTCGGTGGCGGTGATGCGCAGGGTGTGGCGGCCGTCGGCCAGACCGTTCAGGGAGAGGGCGAAGGCATCTCCGCTGGCCTGGTTGTCCACGGACGCGTCGTCGAGGGTGGCGAACCACGACGCCAGGGCGTCGCCCGCGCAGCCGGCCTGGTAGGTGATCTCGAGCTCGACAGCACCGGCCGCGGCGTCCACCTCGAAGTGGTCCACCCACAGCCGCGGCGAGTCGACGTCCTCGAGCAGCAGGAAAGCGTTGCAGCTGCCGGCGTCCAGGCCACAGTCGTGCTGGTACTCGAAGCTGCCCGCCGCGATGTAGCCCTCCTCGCAGTGGATGAGATGGGCGCGGGGATCGCAGGCCCAGCGCTGGGCGCCGCCGCTGTCCTCCACGAACTTGTAGGCCAGCCCGCCGTCTGGCAGCTCGTCCCGGGGCACCGACAGTGTCCACACCCCACCGCCCGCGTGCTCCATGGGCCGCCTCCCCACCTCCCAGTCGTCGAGGTGGGTGACCAGCCAGACCTGGTCGGGGCCCGCTTGCTCCTCGTAGACGAAGCTCACCGCACAAGCGTCCTCGAAGAAGTGTCGATCGTCGGCGGTGGCTTCGGTGACCTCCGGATCGGGGCCGGGATCGTCGCCGTAGCTGACGAGCACGGTGGTGCCAGCGCTGCGTTCGCAGGCGTCGCTCACGCTCAGGTCCACCTCCGTCTCGCCGAAGGCGTCGGGCTGAGCCTGCAGGAAGAGCTGGTCGCCGTCCACCCAGGCTACGACGTCGCTGACGGCGCTGGCGGCCTCGAAGAGCAGGTCCCCGCGGCCGCCTTCCACCTGGGACGACAGGTCCACCTGCACCGGCTCGGTGTCGGGCAGGTGCTGGTCGGCGATGGCGGTCCAGGCGGGCGCGTTGCGGTCGCCGCAGCAGCCGGCGACGAGCAGGACGGGGAGCAGGGTGCGCATGGGACCTCCTGGCCGAAAGCGAGGGTCGCTCGGCAGATCGTTTACCCCCGGGGTCATGGAGGGGTCAAAGGACATCGAGTGACAGGACAGTGTCGGATCCGCGGGCCATACAAGGTGCGCCTGGACGAAACGCCGTCCACTCCTTCGAATGCCATGCCCCAGGAGTCCCCCGTGAAGCCGTCTCTCGCTGTCCTCTCCGCCTCGCTGTTCACCCTCGGCTCCATCGCGTGCGCTCCCGAGGGCCTGATCCCCGCCGAGGGCATGGGCCCCGAGGCCGAAGTCAGCCAGAAGATCTACGGCGGCTCCGCCCCCGACGCCTGGTACCACGACGCGGTGGTCTCCCTCCACGAGATCTGGGGCGGCTACGTCTACACCGACCCCGTCTGCACGGGCACCCTGATCAGCGACCGGCACGTCATCACCGCCGCCCACTGCGTCGCGGCGGGTCGCGGCACCATGCGCCCCAGCCAACTGGCGATCTACGTGGGTGACAATCCCTACGCCGACATCACCTCCCACATCTACACCGTCACCGACATCACCCAGAATCCCAGCTACAACTCCCGGCTGGTCCTCAACGACATCGCGCTGATCACCCTGTCCACCCCCATCACCGAGAGCGTCACCCCGGTAGAGCCCCTGCCCTCCTCCAGCGGCTTCACCTCCGCCGACATCGGCACCACCGTCAACTTCGCCGGCTTCGGCGACACCGACCGCGGCGGCTACGGCGAGAAGATGCAGGTCGACCTCACCCTGGGCGGCTTCGGCTGCGCCGTGTACGGCTGCACCTCCTCCGGCGACACCGCCACCCAGGTCTCCTACCGCCAGAGCAGCGGCGGCCCCTGCTCCGGCGACAGCGGCGGCCCGATGTTCGTCTTCCGCGGCTCCGACACCTACGTCGGCGGCATCACCAGCTACGGCGACTACTGGTGCACCCAGTACGGCGTGAGCACCCGCGTGGACGCCTACGACTCCTGGATCTCCGCCTACACCGGAACCTCGAGCGGCGGCAGCACGACCACCGGCTGCAGCGGCTACGACGACAGCTACACCGGCAGCCTCAGCGCCGCGGGCGA
>CAZHIK010000993.1:0-3718 GCA_964532635.1 uncultured Enterobacterales bacterium | reverse complement strand
CTCGACGCTGTCGTCGGGGATCTCCATGCGGGCCTGAGCCAACCTGGCCATCACCTGGCGATCCCGGTGCGCCCAGTGGGTGGGCTTGTCCAGCGCGGTCAGGGCGCTCTCAGGATCGTCCTGCCCCATGTGCTGGTCGTAGGCTCGCAGGTTTCGTAGGGTCTCGACGACCACCGTGTTCCTCTGAGGTCTTGCGGAGTCGGGGATCTCCAGCAGTTCCTCGAGGTAGTCCATCCAGCGCAGTGAGCGGTCCTTTTCGGGGATGCTCAGCCAGGCTTCGCGAGCGGCTTCGGGCTGACCGAGGTTGATTGAGGCACTGGCACGCAGAGCCACCTCGTAGATCTGCCAGCGAGGTTCGGATGACGGCGCCCGGCAGTGCTCCCCCAGCAGGTCGAGGCTGTCCTGCCAACGCTTCCTCGTACCCGCGAGCGCGGCGTGGGCCAGGGTGAGCATCCAGTGTCTGTCCTGGGCACAAATGGCATCCCTGAACATCAGCTCTGCTACGGCCCAGTTTCCATCCCTGATGTGGCCCAGGGCCACGGCTCCCAGCGCCTCCGGTTCGGCGAAGAGCTTCTCCAGTACCGTGTCCACGTCGGTGAGAACCAGCCCTGGAAGACGATCGGCGAGTTCCGACAGCCTTTTCTGCAGCAGATCACCGTTCTCGCATTGCCAAAGCTCTCCCGCGACGTCCTGGAAGGAGGGCAAGAGACCGACGAACCAGCTCTGTATCAGGTCATGATCGGGCGCATCTGTCCCAAGAAGCGAGATCACGAAACCGTCTGGGCCGTGGCCGGCCAAGGCGACGCTTTGGCCTTCGGCGTCGGTGATCAGGAAGGCGTTCCATGGCACTTTGGTGTACCAGGTCATGTCGACCCTGCCCACGTCTCCGCGGAATGCTCTCAACTCATTGTGGTTGCTGCGCGCCGGGGTGCCGAGGAAGTAGAGCCGGTCGGAGCACACAGACGAGGCGAGCTGGTGTTGGCGACTCGGTACGAAGAGCTCCATGAGCGTGCTTTGGGTTGCCGTGCGCCTCCTGAACCTTCGCTCGAGCGTGAGTGGACCTGCCGCGCCGTCATCCCTAGCGGCCTCGGCGGCGCCCAATATGGCGAGCCCTTCGCCGTGGATCGTGGCTGCAGCGTCGCCGGGCTGGTGGAGCGGGATGCTGAGCTTCGGTACGCCGCCCCTGGGCGCGTAGGCCCGTGTCACGCCGTCGTCGCACGATACCGCTACCCAGGCATGGTCCCTGCCTGCGCACGGGATGGCGCTTTCGGCTCCTTCGACCGCCCTCACAGCGCGCCACGTCTCCGTGTCCACCACCACACATCTTCTTCGACGACCGCCCTCGGTGAGCAGCCAGAGGTGCCGCCCATCCGGTGCAACGGTGGTGAGCAAGATGACTTCGGATGGGCTGACGAACTGGTCCAGGCAGCACCAGGAGACGACCTTCCACTGGCGCAGGTCCAGCACCAACAGCCACTTGTCGTCCATGAACCAGGCTCGGTCTCGGTGCACCTGAACGGTGTACACCTCCATGGCTTCGGGCGTGCGCAGCACCGCGACCCGTTCCACTTGTTCGGTGTCCAGCCGCACGCTGCGCAAGAACACGAAGTGCTCCGAGGAGTCGGCCACCAACGCCCTGGTTCCATCCCTGTCGAGCCAGGCGTTGGCTGCCAGCGAGAAGGCGGACCTGCGATCCCGCAGGTCCTTCCACCCCACCTCCCCAGGCAGCACAATGGGCCCGATCTCCACAGCGATGCGCCCCTCGACCTCTTCCAGACGCTCGCCCCACACCCCCGCCCGAGGCCCACCCGCCTCGAGGGCCTCGCGGGCCACTTCCCGAGCCGCCACCAGATCTTCGGCAGCCAATTGCTCCTCGAACTTCGCCTCGAACCCCCGCTGCCGCTCCTCGAGCACCAACTGCTCGCGCAGCCGGGCAAAGCGCTCCTCCAACTCCCCCATCAGCCCCCGCGCCTCCAGCCCGTCCAGAACCTCCCGAGCCCGCCCGAGCTCACCCGCACCCAGGGCTTCTTCGAGGGCTTGTAGCCCCGCCCGAACCTCTCCCTGTACCTTCGCCCGCACACGCTCCCGCGCCCACAGCTCGCCTTCGCGGACCCAGGCCAGGCGACCGATGATCCCCTCATGCGGGCCGAGCGCCTCCAGGAACCCCCCCGCATCGCCTCGCTCCCGGAACTGCTCCAGCCGATCCAGTGCGTCCAGCGCATCGGAGATCTCCGCGTGCCGCCCCGCCGGGAGCACCGCCCCCAGCTCCTCCAGCTCACCCAACCGATGGTCCTCCACATCGGGCCGCGCCAGCGCCCGGGCCCGATCACCCGCCGCCAACCAGCGCCGCCGCCCCTCGCGCCGCCCCGCAGCGTAGGCTTCCACCAAGGCCTGCGCCTCCTCCAGGAGCCGTTCCTCGGCCAGGGCCATCTGGAGCCGCTCCAGTCGATCGTCCGTGGCGGTGGCTCCGAGATCCATCGCCGTCTTCAGCCGAGCGATGGCGCCCCGGAGATCGCCTCGCTGCTCGCGCTCCTTCGATTCGCTCCGAAGCTGCGCAATGCGCTGCTCCATCCGCACCCGCTCCAGCCTCCCCAGGGCAGACTTTGCCGCCACGCTGCGCGGCCACGAGCGCAGGATGCTGTGGGCTTCTCGCTCGACCTCGTCCCACTGCCCGGCCTCCACCAGCGCCGCGAGTTTCTCCTCCAGCGGGGCCCTGGTCTCTGCCCGCACCTTGGCCAACTGATCCGCCAGCTCGTGCGCCGTCGGGTGGGCCGGGTCCGCGTCCCGGATGCCCTGGATGGCGCGCTCGGTGCTGTCCAGGTCGCCCTGCCGCAGGGCCGCTCGTCCGATTCGATTCCACGCCAGCGCCGCGTTCTCGCCCTGCGCCCCGCGCAGCAGCGTCATCGCCTCGTCGTAGCGATCCTTGCGGGCCAGGGCCTTGGAGCCCAGGGTGCGCACCACCTCATCCACCCGAAGCCGATCTGGCAGCCGCCCCAGCAGCGCGATGGCGTCGTCGTCCGCCGCCAGGTGATCCACCAGTAGATCCAGCAGGGCCTGCGCGGCCTCCACCTCGCGCACACCGCGCTCCAAGGCTGCCTCGAAGTGCTCGCGAGCCGCCTTGAAGTCGTACTCGTCACGGGCCTGGATGCCTGCCTCGACCGTGCCGGGGCGTGCTGTGCCTGAGGAGTCGGCATCTCCTCGCCAGCTGCCTGTAGAGGCGCTGCACAGCGCGGCCGCTGGGGTCTCCACCAGCTCCCGCTCCACCCCCTGCCTGCGCAGCCACAGCCGCGCATCCGCATCCAGCGCATCGATCCTCGCGTGGCAGGCATCCCGGCTCCCCGAGCTGTGGGCGATGCTGACCACAGCGGGATCCTCCGCACAGGGCTCCGCCCGCAGCACCTTGCCGTGCACCGCGATCAACCGACTCTGCAGCCGAGCCTTCAGCTCGTACCTGCGCCGCTCCTCCTCCGGCTCCAGATCCCGCGCCGTCGGATTGACCTCGTGGATGAGCCGAAACAGATCCTCCAGGCTGGCGTGAGCGCGGCCCGAAGCCACAGCCTCCGGATCGAGGTGCCTCGTACGGCGCTTTCGTCGGGCCATGGTTCCCTCCCAGGCGACCTGCTGCACGAATCCTAACGCTACCACGGGTCAGTGGAGGGGGCGCCAGACCAGGGCAAGAGCAAAGAGCCAGCGAGACAAAGCCCGAAATTTCAAGCCC
>CAZHIK010000992.1:0-3723 GCA_964532635.1 uncultured Enterobacterales bacterium | reverse complement strand
ACCACCGCCAAGGGCAGCCGGCTCTACCTCCACGGGACCCGCGACATCACTCGGGAAATGCAAGTGGAACGAGCTGCAGCCCTGCAGGCCAAGCGGAACGAGGCCCTGGCGAGGATCCTCTCGCTGTCCGTGCAGCCCGGCACCTTGCGCAGCATCGCTCGTGGAGCGCTGGAGATCATCACGGGCTTGCCAGGTCTCTCACTGCAACGCAAGGGGGCAGTCTTCCTGACCGATCCCAGCGGCGAGTGCCTCTGGATGCTCGCCAGCCTGAACCTCCCCCAGAAGCTCCGCGTGATGTGCCGTCGCGTGAACTCCGGTCACTGTCACTGCGGACGCGTGCTGTCCACCCGCAGCATTCAGTTCGTGGACCGCATCGACGACCGCCACGACGTCAGGTACCCAGGCATGACGCCTCACGGCCACTACTGCATCCCCATCCGCTGCGACGACGCCATCCTGGGGGTGCTCAACCTCTACGTTCCCCACGGGCACGCCCACTCCGAGGATGAGGCCAATGTGCTGCAGGCTGCGGCGGACGTACTGGGTGGAGTCATCAGGCGAGCCATGGAACGACAGCGGCGCGCCGAAAGCGAGGCGCGCTTCCGCGCCCTGGCCGAAGCATCCCACGACGCCATCATCCTGCTCGAGGCCGATGGAAGGCCGCTGTTCTGGAACGCAGCCGCCGAGCGGTGCTTCGGACGCTCCCATGAGCAGATGTCCACCATCGAGGACATCGCCTGGCTGTTCGATGACGAAAGCGCGTTCGAAGTCCGCAACGCCATCGAACAGGATGCGGACCACGACCTCCCACAGCTCCGCCGGTGGCGGGGGGTCCGGCACGACGGTGAGTCCTTTCCCGTGGAAGCATCGGTCTACAAGGTCGCTCTGGGGAGTCGCGGCCTGGTCGCGGTGGCCGTTCGCGACCGGAGCGAGACCGAACAACTGGAGGCGGCCCTCGTGCAGAGGGAGCGGCTGGTGGCCAGCGGCATGATCTCCGCCAGCATCGCCCACGAGGTCAACAGCCCGCTGGCCTCCATGATGCTCAACCTGGAGTTCGCACGGGATCTGATCAGCGATCTGCGCACCTCACCAAAGCTCACTCCCATCGCCGCCCAGCTCGGGGAGACCATCGACGAGCTGGCAGCGGCGGCCGAGCACATCGGCAGGATCTCCAGAAGCGTGAGCAACCTGGCCCGAACCAACGAGATGGCGCACACCGAGGTCGACCTCCGTGAGGTGGTGAGGCAATCCATGTCGTTGCTGGGCCGACAGCTCCGAGCGAATGTCAACCTGCGGCTCGAACTCCCCGACGAACTCCCCCTCGTGCGAGGGAACACCGGCCAGCTGATCCAGGTCTTGCTCAACCTGGCCGCAAACGCACTGAACGCCATGGACGACCAACCCTGGCGCACAGGCAAGCTGACGATCTCCTGCAATGTCCGTCGCCAGCACGTGTACCTCGAAATTCGGGACGACGGGCCAGGCATCCCGGAGCATCTCCGGCCGAGGCTCTTCGAGCCGTTCACCAGCACGCGCACCGATCGGGGCGGAACCGGCCTGGGCTTGTGGATCTGCGCTGACATCGTCCGTGCGCACGGCGGTAGCATCGAGCACGATCCCAAGGTGGGCCCAGGCGCGCTGTTCCGAGTTCGCCTGCCACGGATCGACCAGGCTGTGAGCTAACGCAGGGCTCACAGCCGGCAGACCAACGAGCGCGACGACGACTGTGACGGGCGGGTGGACGAAGGCTGAAGGGGCGCGCCGATTTCCCTTTCCACCGACCCGCGGGTCCCATAGGAGAGCTTCCCGATCGCCGAGGAGGAACGGTGCTCTCCACCATTGTTCTCGCTGCCCTGCTGTCCCTGCCCGCCGCCGCCGTCCCAGGAGACCCGCCCGACCTGCCCGACTGGTCGGAGCTGGACGGCAAGGAGCGCCGCAAGGCCTGGCGGCAGGCCCCTTACGATCCCGACTACGAGAGCAGCTTCTCGGCCTACACCATCGGGAAGAAGAACCTGCGGGTGGGCCTTTGGAACCTGGACTACGGCCTGCTGGACAACGCTGATGTGGGCACGGCCCCCCTGCTGAACCTGCTGGGGGTCTACAACATCCACGGCAAGGTCACCGCCATCCAGACCCAGCGCATCGATCTGGCGTTCGAGGCCACCGGCATGTACTGGGCCGGCAGCTGGGGAGTGGATCAGGAGAGCCTGGCGGTCACCGCCTGGCCCATGATGGCCACCGGCAGCTGGATGATCACCGACCGCTTCAGCCTCCACCTGGGCTACCGCTGGGACAACGTCGATGTGCACGGCACCTTCGACAGCGAGGATCTGGTGCGCGCCCTGGCCAGCTCCCTGGGCGTAGACCTGGGCGACGAGCTGTACAAGGCGCTGGACGGCCAAGGTGCTTTCTACGGCGGCGGCCGGCTCACCCTCGGCCAGAGCCGCATCGCCATGGACTTCCGCCTCAACCGCCGCGACAGCATCGTCTTCCAGAACTGGCGCTACAACACCCTGAACGCCCGCATCGACGCCGGAGCCGACGTCAACAGCAGCACCAGCGCCGGTGCCGCCGTGCACATCAACCAGCCCCTCACCGATGTCTTCAGCGGCACCTCCAGCATCGCCTATCAGATGACCCTGCCCCGCCTGCGCGTCCGCGTAGGCCTGCCCATCCCGGGCTCCGACGCCATGCCCACCCAGTGGCTGCCCCAGGCCTTCGAGCTGTACCTGCTGTTCTGAGCCCTACTCCACCACAGTCACGGTCAGCAGGGTCCCCACGCCGGTGTAGTCGTCCTCGAAGTGGAAGGTCACGGTGCCGGGGACGTCCAGGTCGTACGGGGAGCCGAAGATCTGGTCCACGATGTCCAGCTCTGCTCCGTCGGGGCTGTCGACCCTGACCCACACGTCGTGCCGGCCCACCAGCACGTTGTCGTCCACGTCGTAGGGGACGACGTCCAGCGCGAGGTGGGTGCCCAGCGGCAGCGTCTCGGGGATGGGGTCCAGGTCCTCGTAGCCCTCGGTGCCGGGCCACTCCACGCGAGCCTCGATGGCCAGATCGTGCAGGCCCCCGAAGCGGAGGGTGATGCTGTCGAACAGCTCGCCGTCACGCGAGGTCTCGAGCACGCACTCTCCCGGGGAATAGACGGTGGCGTAGAGATCGGGCATCTCCTCAGGCTCGTCCCGCTCGCTGTCGTACTCGGCATCGCAGCCCGACAGCGCATGGTCGAAGTCATCCGAGTCGTCAGCCCGCCAGGTAGCGGGCCACCTCAAGCGGCTGCTGATGTCCTGCTCGGCGCCGGTGATCACCACCGCTTCGTCGAGAGGGTCCTCCCCGCTGACTTCGGTGCTCAGCCAGTACTTCACCCGACCGCGATCCCCGTGGCCTACCACAGGCCACGGACCACAGCCGACGGCGAGCAGCGTCGCTGAGAGCGCGAGCACGATGCGATGCATGGGTTCTCCTCCAAGGGGACACCATGAAGCATGCAAGACGCGCACTCGAGCCGGAATCCACTCAATATTCGGCGTTCTTCCGTTCGCCCGATCGATACATCTGGTGACAAGCATCCCAAACCGTGATCCCTGTGTCAGCCGAGGCTGACATGGATGTCACGGGAAAACTCAGCCGTCATCCCCAGAAAACGCCCCCTTCACCCGCGCCCACACACCCTTCTTGGGCGGGGGGTCCTGGGCCTCGATCTGCCTGGAGGCGTCCGCCGCG
>CAZHIK010000991.1:0-3740 GCA_964532635.1 uncultured Enterobacterales bacterium | reverse complement strand
GTTCTTCCAGTTTCACCCTACCTGCCTGTTCCACCCGCGGGCGAAGTCCTTCCTGATCAGCGAGGCCCTACGCGGCGAGGGCGGCGTGCTTCGCCGGCTGGACGGCACGCCGTTCATGGACGACGTGCACCCCATGGGCAGCCTCGCCCCCCGCGACATCGTGGCCCAGGCCATCGACGACGAGCTGAAGCGGACGGGCGACGAGCATGTGGTGCTGGACCTCACCCACCTCGACGAGGCCTTCCTCCGTCGCCGACTGGGCGCCATCATGGAGATCTACGAGACCTTCAAGGGCAAGGACCCGGTGTTCCACCCCATGGAGATCTTCCCCGCCGTGCACTACAGCATGGGCGGTCTGTGGTGCGACTGGGAGAAGGACGAGACCACCGGCGGCATGAAGGTCGGATCTCCCCGCAACCACATGACCAACATCCCTGGCCTGTTCGCCTGCGGCGAGTGCGACGGCATGTACCACGGCGCCAATCGCTTGGGTGCCAACTCCCTGCTGTCCGCCAGCTTCTCCGGCCGCGTCGCCGGTGAAGCCACGGGCGCCTACCTGAAGGGCCTGAAGATCGAGCCCGTCGCCCAGACCTACGTGGACGCCGAGCTCACCCGACAGCGCGAGATCAACCAACGCCTGATGTCGTCCAGCGGCACAGAGAACGCCTTCGCACTCCACCGCGAGTTGGGCGACCTCATGCGCGGCAAGGTCGGCATCGAGCGCGACAACGCCACCCTGGACGAGGCGCTGGATGGCCTCGAGGCGCTCCAGGAGCGCGCGGCCAGCATCGGCCTCGACGAGAAGTCCGGCTGGGCCAACGCCTCGCTGCAGTACGCTCGCCAGGTCCAGGACATGATCGTGCTGGGAAAGGTCATCGCCAAGAGCGCCCGGATGCGCGACGAGTACCGCGGCTCCCACTACAAGCCGGAGTTCGAGGTTGCGATGCCCGAGGACGCCTACCCCGGCGATCCCGAGTACGACGAGTACATCGCCAAGTGGAAGGCCAACAACGAGCAGTGGCTCAAGGCCACCGTGGCCACCCACACGCCCGAAGGTCCCTCCATCAGCTACAAGCCGGTGGACACCTCGGTCTTCCCGCCCACCCAGCCCCGCGACTACCGCTAGGAGGCCCGAACCATGTCCGACAAGACGATCAAGTTCGAGATCAAGCGGCAGGACGGCCCGGGCAAGGCCCCATACCAGCAGTCCTTCGAGATCCCCTACGAGCATGGCCACAACGTGGTCTCGGCCCTCATGGTCATCCGGGAGAACCCGGTCACCAGCGCGGGTGAGAAGGTCGAGCCGGTGTTGTGGGAAGCCAACTGCATGGAAGAGGTCTGCGGTGCGTGCTCCGTGCGCATCAACGGCAAGCCCATGCAGGCCTGCTCCACCCTGATCGACGACCTCGAGCAGCCCATCAAGCTCGAGCCGCTCACCAAGTTCCCCGTGGTGCGCGACCTGATGATCGACCGCAAGCGCATGTTCGACAACCTGCGCAAGGTCAAGGCCTGGATCGACATCGACGGCTCCTGGGACGTGGGCCAGGGTGCCCCGCGCATCTCGCCCAAGGAGTGGGAGCTGAACTACATCTTCTCCCGCTGCATGACCTGCGGTTGCTGCATGGAAGCCTGCCCCCAGTTCGGCCCCGACTTCGACTTCATCGGCCCGGCTCCGCTGGGCCAGGTGCGGCTCATGAACGCCCACCCCACCGGCAAGTACTTCGCCACCGAGCGCCTGCACGCCATCATGGGAGACGGCGGCCTGTCCGACTGCGGCAACGCCCAGAACTGCGCTGAGGTCTGCCCCAAGGAGATCCCGCTGACCACCGCCATCGGCCAGCTCGGCCGTCAGGCCACGGTCCAGCTGGTAAAGGACCTCATCGGGGGCTGATTCTCCACCGCGTGCTTTCGCGGCTTGCACACTCTGCACACCCTGCCACGCCAGCGTGGTAGGGTGTAGCTGGCTTGTGAGAACCGAATCGTGAGAGGTGGGACCGTGAGCGACCGCCAGACCACCAAGGGCGAACTACAACTGGCGGAGCGCTTGACCGCAGTGGGCAGCGGCGTGTCCGACGCCGTGCTGATCATCGACGACGACAGGAACGTGGTCTGGGGCAACGACGCCGCGCGGAAGGTCTTCCGAGGCGCGCCCAAGGGCCTCGAGGGCCGCGCCTGCTGGGAGGTGATCCACGGCCGGCGGCGCCCCTGCGACCCCGCCGAACACGAATGCCCCATCGCCACCCTCGAGGTCAGCGGCCAGCCCGAGAGCTGCCAGCGGGTGCTGACCGATCCCGAGGGCAACCGCACCCCCTGCACCATCACCGCCCACCCGGTCTTCGGCCCCAGAGAGGAGCTCATCGAGGTGGTGCTCACCCGACGCGAGAACCGAGGCACCGACGGGGTCTGGCGCATCGTCCAGCAGCAGGCCGACGATCTCGCCCTGATCCACACCCTCACCGAGATGGCGAACCGGGGCTGCAGTCGCCAGGAGATCACCGACGAGCTGTCCCGAAAGGTCCGCACAACCTTCGGCGCCCACTACGCAGCCATCTACATGCTGGATCCCAAGCGCGAGCGCCTCACCCTGGTCAACACCGGCGTGCCCGACAAGACCAAGGCCGCCATCGAGCGCATCCTGCAGGCCCCCATACCCCATGTGGTGATCCCACTGGAGCGCGCGCCGGTGACCATGGCCGGCCTGCTCGCCAGCGAGCCCACGGTGATCCGCGACCGCGAGGGACTGCTGGCGTTGATGGCCGAGAACACCGACAACACGCTGATCCGCAAGCTGCTCTCCCCCATCCTGCGGGCCATCGGCATGTCCTGCGGCGTGATGGTACCCATGCGCCTCGAGGGCCGCCCCATCGGCCTGTGCTGTGTGGGCTGGGCCGAGCCGCCCCAGGACGTGGTGGTGCGCCGGCTCCAGCACCTGGTGGACCAGGCCGCAGGCATCATCGCCCGATGGCAGCTCCAGGATGACCACCGACGCCTGCTGCGACGCCAGGCCCTGCTGTTGCAGGCCGTGGCCGAAGGCGTGATGGGCCTGAACGCAGACGGCGAGGTGGTCTTCGCCAACACCGCCGCCTGCTCCTTGCTCGGTCGCAGCATGTCCCAGCTGCAGGGCATGGGCATCCACGATTTCTGCGGCAGCCAGCGGCCCGACGGCCGGGCCTGCGGCGATGACTGCACCATCCAGGCCTCCCTGCGAGACCGGAGGGCTCGCTACGACCAGGAGGGCACCGTGCGCCTCCCCGCAGGCGAGCACCGCCCCGTGCGCGTCTCTGTGGTCCCTCTCGACGAGCCAGAGCTCTCCTTGGTGCTCACCCTGCGCGACATCACCGAGCAGCTGCGCCATCGCGAGCAGGAGCAGCGCAGCACAGAGCGGCTCCGCCGTTCCTTCTCGGGCACCGTGGCCGCCCTGCGCCGCCTGGCCGAGATGCGCGATCCCTACACCGCCGGCCACGAGCGGCGGGTGGCCCTGCTGGCCCGCGCCATCGCCCAGCGCCTGGACCTGGACGAGGAGGTGGTGGACGCCGTCCGCCTGGCGGCCACCATCCACGACATCGGCAAGCACGCCGTGCCCGTCGAGATCCTCACCAAGCCCGGCAAGCTGTCCGCCTACGAGTGGGAGCTGATCCGCACCCACCCGGTGGTGGGCTGGGAGATCCTGTCCGAGGCCGACTTCCCCGATCCCGTCGCGACGGTGGTCCGCCAGCACCACGAGCGCCTGGACGGCTCGG
>CAZHIK010000990.1:0-3740 GCA_964532635.1 uncultured Enterobacterales bacterium | reverse complement strand
CCCGCCCGCAGTACCGTGCCGGCGGGCGGGGGTAAACCCCGCCCCTACATTGAGACAGCCGATTCAGGCCACAGCCTCGACCTCGACCGCCGTCTTCGGCGCGAACCACGTGTACAGCACCGGCACCAGGAACAGGGTCAAGAAGGTGGCCGACAGCAGGCCACCGATGACCGCGCGGGCCATGCCCGACCACTGCTCCGAGCCTTCGCCGAGCTGCAGGGCCAGGGGCACCATGGCCAGGATGGTGGTCAGGCTGGTGAGCAGCACCGGGCGCAGGCGGGTGCGGCTGGCCTGCCAGATGGCTTGCACCCGATCCAGGCCCTCGGCCATCAGCTGGTTGGCGGCGTCCACCATCACGATGCCGTTGTTCACCGCGATGCCCACCAGCATGATCACCCCGATGAGCGCCGAGATGTCCAGGGCGGAGCCGGTGGTGGCGAACATCACCACCACCCCCATCAGGGCCAGGGGCACCGAGAAGATGATCACGAAGGGCAGGCGCAGGGACTCGAACTGGCTGGCCATCACCAGGTAGACCAGCAGCACCGCCACCAGCAGGGCGATGCCCAGGGACTGGAAGCTCTCGACGAAGTCGTCCGCGGAGCCGCCCACCTGGGTGGAGAAGCCCTCGGGCAGGTCGAAGCCCGCGGCCAGCTTCTCGATGCGCTGGATGCTGCCGGCCATGTCCTTGCTGTGCTGATTGCCACTGGCGTCCTGGTAGCTGTCCGCCAAGGTGATCTCGAAGCTCGAGATGCGCTGCTGGTCCTGGCGGGTGATGTCCACAGGACCCAGGCCCAGGTCGATGTCGGCCACCGTGTCCAGGGGCACGGTCACTCCTGCGGGGGTCAGCAGGGGCAGCCGCCGCAGGTCGTCCAGATCCTGCCGGTAGGCCTTGTCCCAGCGCACCATGATGTCGTGCTCGTCGCCACCCTCGCTGTACCAGCCAGCCACCCGACCCTGGAAGGCGGTGGAGATGGCCTGGCCCACGGTGGAGGTGGAAAGCCCCAGCTCCGCCATCTTGGGGCGGTCGAAGCTCACCTGGAGCTGGGGCTGCTGATCCGCCAGGCCGAAGCTGACCTCGGCCAGCTCGGGCATGGCCACCAGCTGCTCCTGCAGCTCCAGGCCGAGCTGCCGGGCGGCCTCGAGGTCGTGGCCGATGAGCTGCAGCTCGATGTCGGCCTCGCCGGTGAAGCTGACCTTCTGACCCACGTGCACGTCCACACCGGGGATGTCGGCCACCGCCTCGCGCACGGCCCGATCGATCTCGAGCTGGCCGCGGTCGCGCTCGCTCACGGGCACCATCACCAGCTCGATGGCCCCCTCGGCCCCGCCGCCGAAGATGGCGGCGATGCCGCTCGAGCTGCCACCCTGCACCATGATGTGGTCCAGCTCGCCCTCTTCGAGGGCGCCCTCGGTGGCCTCCACCACCTCGTCCACTCGGGACCAGGTCTCGGCGAGGGACAGGCCCGTGGGCAGCTCGATGGTGATGCTGCTCTGGCCGTTGTCCTGGCTGGCCATCAGCTCGGTGCGCACTGTACCGGCCAGGGCCCCCGTCAGCACCAGCGCGCCGGCCAGGCCCGCCACCACCAGAGTGCGATTGCGCAGGGTCCAGGCCAGGGCACGGCCGTAGCCCTCCACCACGGTGGAGAAGCGCGCGCTGACGGTCTCGGAGCGCAGGGTTGCGCCCTTCAACCAGCGGCTGGCCGCCAGGGGTACGAAGCTCAGGGCCACCACCAACGAGACCGCCAGGGCGAAGGTGATGGTCAGGGCCATGTCCTGGAACAGCATCCCCGCGAAGCCCTCTACGAACAGGATGGGCACAAACACGCTCAGGGTGGTCAGGGTGGAGGCGATGACCGCCGTGCCCACGCCCTTCGCACCCTCGGCCGCGGCGACCCGGGGGCTCTCCCCCTGCTCCCGCAGGCGGAAGATGTTCTCGAGCACCACCACGCCGTTGTCCACGAGCATGCCCACCGCCAGGGCCAGGCCGCCCATGGAGAGGATGTTGAGCGTCATGTCGGCCCGCTCCATCAGCCCGAAGGTGGCCACCACGCTCAAGGGGATGGCGCAGGCCACGATCAGGGCCGCCCGCCAGTCCCCCAGGAAGAGCAGCAGCACCACGAAGGCGATGAGCACACCGATCACCGCCGTGCTGCCCAGGTTCTTCAGGGAGCGCTCGATGGTGCCGCTGTCCTCGGCCAGCACCTCGAGCTGCACCCCGGCGGGCAGGGAGGATTGCACGTCCCCCAGGCCGGCCATGACCCCACCGATGGCCTCCACGGTGTTCTCGCCGCTCTGCTTGCGCAGGGCGATCTGCACGCCGTCGCGGCCGTCGATGTGCTGGATGTTCTCCGCCTCCTCGAAGCCGTCCCGCAGCGTGGCCACCTCGCCCAGGCGCACCGGGCGGGCGCCCACGGTCACACCGGAGGCGTTGGTCACGGCCTTCTGGCCCACCACCACCTCGGCCAGCTCGTCCACGCTGCCGAAGCGGCCCCCGGTTTGGATGGAGAAGCTCGACGCCCCCTGCTCGATAGAGCCGCCCGGCTCCTGCAGGTTCTCCTTGTACAGGGCGCCCACCACAGCGTTGAGATCCAGGCCCACCGCCTGTACCCGGGCCGGGTCCAGGTCCACGTGGATCTGTCGCTCGAGGCCTCCGCTGACGATGGCGCCGGCCACCCCCTCCACCCGCTCCATGCGGGGCTGCACCACGTCCTCGGCCAAAGCCCGCAGCTCGTCCAGGGGCACCGGGCCGGTCAGCCCCAGGGTGATCACGGGCTTCTGATCAGGTGACAGCGCGAAGATCAGCGGATCGTCAGCATCGTCGGGCAGGGCCCCCTCCACCAGGTCCAGGGCCCGGCGCACGTCGGTCTCGGCCTGGTCCATGTCCGTGTCCCAGCCGAAGCTCACGGTCACCAGGGACAGGCCTTGCTGGGAGCTGGAGGCGACCTCCTCCACCGCCTCCACCGAGGAGACCGCCGCCTCGATGGGGCGGGTGATCAGGGTCTCCATGTCCCCGGGGCTGGCCCCGGTGTAGCTGGTGGAGACGAAGATCATGGGGAACTCCATCTCCGGCATCAGGTCGAGCTTCAGCTGGCTCAGGCCGAACAGGCCGAAGAACATCACCAGCAGCCAGACCACCGCGAAGGTCACGCCGCGCCTCACGCTCAGGCTCGACAGGTTCACAGGGCACCCCCAACCACGCGGACCGCCTCGCCGTCTCGCAGCCCGTGCTGGCCGCGGACCACCAGCTCATCGCCGACCTCGAGGCCGCTGCGCACCTCGTACAGCTCGCCGTCGCGGATGCCCAGCTCCACCTGGCGCTCCCGGGCTACGCCGTCGGCGTCCACCACGTAGGCTCGGCGCAGATCCTGGCCCGGGGCCGCCTCGGCCAGCAGCAGGGAGTCCAGCAGCAGGGCCTGCTGGGGGGCCACCACGGCGTCGGTGCGCGTGTCCACCGTGAGCTCGGCCCGTCCGAACATGCCGGGCTTCAGCAGGTAGTGGCCCTGCTCGTCCTGGGGATTGTCCAGCCGCAGCTCCACCGTGTTCGTGCGCGCCACCGGGTCCAGGTAGGGGTAGACCTTGGTGACGATGCCCTCGAAGCTGCGCCCGGGCCAAGCATCCACGCTGATGCTCACCGGATCCCCCGCAGCCACCTGCCGGGCGTCCGCCTCGGAAAGATCGAGTGCGACCTCGAGGGGATCCATCACCAGGATGCTGCCCAGGGCCAGGGTCGGGGCCGT
>CAZHIK010000989.1:0-3740 GCA_964532635.1 uncultured Enterobacterales bacterium | reverse complement strand
CTGCGTGACCCGCCAGCGCACGGGGCGCCCGGCCACCTGGCCGCCGGCGTAGTAGCTGGCGTCCAGTTCGACCTCGAACTCGCGGTCCAGGGGGGTGCGCTCGGGGGCGGTGAGATCGACCTCGAAGCGGGGCAGGCGGTAGGCCTCCATCTGCCAGGTGACCGAGCAGCGGGCGCTGTGGCTGTTGTCGGTCCAGAACACCGCGGTGTAGGCGCCGGAGGGGAGCTTCTCTTCGGCGAAGCGGTGGTAGAAGCCGCCGGTGTCGCTGGTGGTCAGCTTGGCGCTCCAGTTCTGGTCGCCGGGGCCGCGAACCTCGATGACGCCGTTGGTGACCAGGGGGTTCAGCTCGCCTTCGTGGCGTGTGCGGGCCCAGCCCTTGATGTGCACGGGCTGGTCGGGGCGGTACACGGGGCGCTCGGTGAAGACGTGGCAGAGATCCTGGGGCTTGGGCACCCGGCGTTCGAGGCTCTCGAAGCTCCACTGCAGCCAGGTGGAGTGCATGCCCGACCACAGGTTGTCGTGGTAGCGCTCGGGGGGATCGTCGGCGTTCATCACCAGCACGTCGCCTTCGCGCTCCACCACGATGCGGCGCACATAGTGGCTCTTCCGGGAACTCGAGCCCGGAGCCTCCCAGCGCCAGGTGCCGTCGCTGCCGGTGCGGCCTTCGGCCAGGGTGTCCCATCGGTCGGTCTCGCCCCGCTCACGGAGCAGGCCTTCGAGCCTGACGGTGGCTCCTGCCAGCGCTCGGCCGCTGCTCAGGGAGCTGACGGCGAAGACCACGGCGGTGGGCTCTTCGACGGTGGTGAGGGCCAGGTCGGTGACCTGCACCCGCATCCACGCGCGGCTGGAGGCGCCGTCGAGGGTGCGCATGCCTACCATGTAGCTGCCGGGCTGCCCGCGGCCCGCGATCCAGGCCAGGTGTTCGCTGATGTCGAGGCCGAAGCGGGCGGCGCCCTGCTCGGGGCCGATGGGCAGCTCGACTACGGCGCTGCGGGCGGGGCTGCCCAAGGCGTCGATCTGCTGGCCCAGCTGGTGGGGGCTGATGGTGCGGCTGGGGCTCGAGAAGGGCTCGGGCTCTTCGCCGGGGCCGGGGGGCCGGTCGTCCTCGTTGACGGAGACGGGCTCGGCCGGGAAGGGCCAGAAGGAGCGGTCCATGGGGTCGATGCGATGGATGCGCAGATCCACCCGCTCGTGGCCGCGGCCCTCCATGGGGATGGTCTGGGGACCGGTGCGCTCGAGGATGCCTTGGCCCACGCTCAGGCGCAGGTAGGGCTGCTGCTTGGGGAAGGTGAGGTGGACGCTGCTGGGGGCGTCGAGCTCGAGGGGCCGGCCTCTGGTGTCCTCGAGGGCGGTGGGCTCGAGCATGACCTCGTAGAGGGTGTCGCGCTCGAAGTCGGCCCGTACCACCAGGCGTTGGCCCTGGATCCTGTACTCGAGGTTCTCGACCGCGGGATCGAAGCGCACGAGGCTGCGGCCCTGGACCGGGCCCAGCTGGGCGGGCCGGGCGGTGAAGTCCACCTGCACCTCGGCCCGGCTGGCGTCGCAGCGGATGGCCTGCTCGGGGGCGTAGTGCACGCCCTCTGGGCTGATGGGGTAGCGGCTGCGGCTGCAGCCCAGCCCCGCCACGCGGAAGGGCTCGGCGGTGCTGAAGTCGAAGCTGTGGAAGCTGGCGTCGTCGCCTTCGTCCAGGGCCAGCTGGAAGACCACGGTGGCCCGGGTGCCCAGGGGGATGGGCTCGTCCAGGGTGATCACGTAGGTGGCGCTGTCGGAGGGGCCGTGGCGCTCCATGGCCTTGATCTCGAAGTCACCCCGGCGCAGCAGGCGCTCGGGCGGCCCGCCCACGCCGGGCAGGTCCCGCAGCTCGATGCTGACCATGCGGGCCAGGGCGGAGACGTCCATGGGCTCGGCGAAGGTGAGGGTGACGGTCTCGACGGGATCGAGCCCCTCGTCGCCCGCCGAGGGCACCGTGCGAGCGGGAGGGGACATCAGGGTGGCCAGCTCGACCCGCTCCCCGCCCGCCTTCCAGGCGAAGCGCGCCAGGGCGGGCCAGGGCTCGGCCGGGCGGAACTGCAGCGTGCGTCCGTCGATCCAGGTCCAGGCGCCCGGGTGGTCGGGTACGAAGCGCACGTGGTCGTCGGGGGCGTCCTCGGGGCCGCCGCCGGCGGGGCCTTCGTTGGCGGCGAAGAACACGGTGACCGGGTCCCAGCGCCGCAGGAAGCGGTCGGGTACCACGACGGTGCCGCCGCCAGCGCCGCTGGGGCGGGTGAGCGCGGCGCGCAGGGCGGCGGGATCGGCGATGGCCACCGCGCCGATGGTGAGCAGGACCAAGGCGATGAGGCTCCCGGCGATGAGGGAGAGCTTGCGGAAGGTGGCGGGGCTCATGGCTGGATCTCCACGGCGGAAGCGGGCTGATCGGCGGCGAGTCGCAGGTAGCGCTGGACCACGTCTTCGGGCGGTCCGGTGTCGGGCAGCTCGATGCCTACCACCACGGGCTGCAGGCGGACGGGCTCGGCGTCGGGGGGCAGGCGGATCATCATCAGCCAGCGACCGGGCTCGAGGGTGGGCATCTGGGCCAGGCCGCGGCCCATGGCCTCACCTCGGGCGTCGATCAGGGTGAGCTCGGCGGTGTCGGCGTCGGCGCGCACGCCCAGCCCCACGGGACCTTCACGCTCCACCTCGAAGGCGAAGAAGCGGGCGTCTCCAGGAGCCAGCAGCAGCTCCGGCCCCAGGCCTTCGCCGATGGGGGTGATGGGGGTGCTCGAGATCTCGAGGCTGCCGTGCAGCTCGCCGTGGCCCAGGGGCCGGAGCAGTACGGTGCTCCCGCCGCCGGGGAGCAGCAGGTCCACGGTGTCGGCCACGGGGTGGGCGTCCACCCGCAGGGGCTGGTTGTGGTGCTGTACGCCTACCACCAGGGCCTGGGCGGACCGCAGGTGCAGGGCCGCCGGCCGCAGGGTCTCGAAGGAGAGCTGTGCTGAGTTGCCCTCGAGCTGGAGCAGGCTTGGGGTGCTGGGATCGATGGTCCAGGGGGCGCTGAGTTCGCCCCACAGGCCCTCGCCTTCCTGGCCCGGGCGGTCGATCCAGGCCAGCACCTCGCCGTCGCCGTGGTGCACCTGGACGGTGCCGCCGCCGCTGGGCACTGGCAGGTCCACGCCCCTCAGGACCCGACCCTCGGCGTCGATGACCACGCCCTCGCGGACGGCGCCTCGCAGGTGGAGGGTGTCGCCCTCCGAGCCCGCTGGCAGGTCCAGGCGGAAGCTCCCGGAGCGCAGGGTGCGTTGCTCGAGGGGTAGGCCGAAGCGCATGGTCGGGGTGGCCTGCACGCCGGGGATGACGTCCATGGCCACCCGGCCGGCCTCGGTGCCTGGGTTGAGGACCACCAGGCGCCGGGCCTGGCTGTGGGCCGTGACCTCCCGCGGGGCGTGCTGGGCCCACGCGGTGCTCTCGATGCCGTGCTCGCCCTCGAGCACGGCCACCAGTCCGCTGGACAGGGAGATGCGCAGCAGGCTGGGTTGGGCGGGCAGGCTCCAGGCCCGGGCCGCGCCGGCGGGCACTGGCAGGTCCAGGCTGCCTGGAGGAGCGGCTTCGGGCAGGGGCTCGGGGAAGCGGTGGGCAGCGAGGCGCAGCTCGATGCCATCGCCCGGCTGCTCGCCAGCGTCCCAGGCCAGCAGGGCCGGGTCGCGGGCGTCCAGGGAGACCGCCACGGCTGCTCGATCGCCCACGTCCATGCCCTCTCCTGGCAG
>CAZHIK010000988.1:0-3741 GCA_964532635.1 uncultured Enterobacterales bacterium | reverse complement strand
CTGGACAGCTGGGGTGCCCCCGACACCATCGCGGAGATCTCGGTGGATGGCGTGCACCTGCAGGCCATCAGCACCGACGGGCACTACTACCGGGGCTCGGACATGACCACCGACGTCCACGGGTACTTCGAGTGGACCGACGGCTGGGGTGGGCTGACCGCCGACGGCGACGGACTCAGCCAGGAGTTCTCTACCCGCTGCGGCTGGGATGTGGCCGACAGCCACCCCTTCGGCGTGGACCACTACGAGGACGCCAACGGCTCGGAGCACAGTGTGGGCGCCGGCGTAGCGCACAACTACCGGCTGTCCGAGGACGGCCGGGACATCCACTTCAACGACTGGTTCCTTCCCAACGACTGGAGCCGCCAGATCTGTGGCCCCGACCGCGGCACCTTTTCGGCCCTGGACATCAGCGCCAGCGCCAGCACGATGTTCCTGATCGGTGCGGGTGGTGAGCTGTACACCCGGCTGTACGACTTCGACACCGGTGGCGAGAACCCGCTGTATACCTACAGCTACATCGTGGGCGCCGACGGCAGCACCACCCGCAGGCTCCCCGACGAGGGCTGGCGCCGGCACGCCGACATCACCGACGCGCGCGTCGTTCCCAGGATCACCATCTTCCAGGACGGCGAGGGCAACGCGGCCCGGGTGCTGCGGGTCCAGGGGGAGCAGGACGGAGCTGGGGGCTACTTCGAGAAACGCATCGACGAGGACAGCTGGAGCTTCGTGGAGACCGGCGAGGCTCTCGAGGGCCCCTTCCTGGACGAGGCCGCCGCGGTGGAGCCCGCGGAGTCCACCGCCTGGCCTATGGCGGGTTCCTTGACCTACGAATCCCACAGCATCGAGATCGAGCTGGGCGATCTCCACATGGTCTGCTCGCCGGCCCAGGCGCAGTTGCTACACGATGGGCAGCCCGTCACGGTGGGCGGCGAGCCCCTGATCCTCGACTTCCACCACGTGTGCACCTGGGTGGACGAGACCCGCCCCATCGCTTTCTGGGAGCAGGGCACCCCCATCGAGGTGCAGGCAGCGCTGCTGGTGCCCGACAACCTCGACGAGATCGATGACGCCGCCGCTCGCTCGGCAGCCCAAGCGGTGCTGCGGGACAAGGCCGTGGTGAACTTCCTGGGCACCGTAGCCCCCGAGGGCGTGAGCCTCTCCGAGATCATGTGGACCGAGCCCTTCCGCGTGCCCGCCGAGGAGAAGGAGTTCTGGAGCCCAATCGGCCTGGAGGCGGGGCCGGCGCGGTGACGGCTCCTGTTCGTGTTCGTGTTCGTGTTCGTGTTCGTGTTCGTGTTCGTGTTCGTGACGAACCGATGTAGGGGAGGGGTTCATCCCCTACCGCTGATCAACCCGTCCAACACGCCCTCGAACCGCTCCGCGATCCGTGCCCTTCCCTCCTCGTCCACGTGCGCCGCGTCGAAGCACAGGTCTGCGCGCAGCGCCCCGTCCAGGGTGTTCACGCCCGTGCACAGGGCGGAGCCCTGCTGGGGGGCCATGGTGAAGCGCAGCTCCCGCAGGTGCTCGGATAGCTCGGGCGGCGGATCGGGCAGGCGGCCCAGGTTGGTCACCACCACGCTGTGGGGGGCACGGCGGTTCATCTTGTCCAGCCGGGGGAAGCTGCGGGCGTCCGGCGGCAGGAAGCGGGCCCCGGGCAGTACGAGCCAGAACAGGTGGCCCAAGCCCCGGGCCATCAAGCTTTGCAGCGTGGCACTCAGGCTCGCGGCGAGGGGTCCGGGGGCCTGTTCCGGCTCCACTTTCACGGTCACCGGCAGCACCGAGACGTGGTTGCCAAGGGTACCGGGCTCGAGGGCGGGCTCCAGGCGGGAGCGCAGGTCCATGGCCGCGGCCAGTCCCACGGGCTGTGCTCCAGCGCCCGGTAGCTCGGCCCGTAGCGCGACGGCCTGGGCCGCCATCAGAGCCCCTTGCACTGTGCAGCCCAGCTCCCGGCAGCGCTCCGCCAGCGCCCCCGTCCGCTGGGCGTCCAGGTCCACGTGGACCGTGGCCGGCTGCCGTGGCGTTCCCCAGGGTGGCGCGCTGGGCAGGGGCCGGGGCTGGCCCAGCAGGCGTCGGGGGACGGCGACCCCCAGGATGATGCCCACCAGCCCCCACAGGGCGCGCCAGCCCCGATAGCGGGTCGGGTACAGGGCGTCAGAGGGAGCGGGATGGGCAGGGTAGGGGGCCTCGGGCGACACGCCTGCAGCGTCCGCAAGCAGCTCCAGCAGCCAGCGAGCGGCGGAGCCGGCGTCCACCAGGCCGTGGGCGAAGGTGAACACCGCGGTGGCGCCGCCCTCGTCGGGCACCCACTGGCATCGAACCAGTGGCGCGGAACCCACGGGGAAGGCCTTGTTCAGCTCGGCGTCCGCCAACCCTCGCCACGGCTCGGAGACCTCCAGGAGCTCGGGCGGTTCGGCCGAATCCGGCCGCAGCACCACCGTGCCGGCATCGTCGACCGCGATGCCGCAGCGCAGCCGAGGGTGCCGAGTCCAGGAGCGTGCCAGGGCTGACTCCAGGTCTTCGCGCTCGAGCCTCGGCCCCAGTCGGGCCGCCAGCACGAAGTTGGTGCAGATGTGCTGGTCCAGCAGCCAGTAGAAGCGCTCGCTGCGGCCGAGCGGCCGGGCCAGGGGAACGGGGGACATGCCCGGCATGATACCTGCGCACCCATGGAGGTCCCATGAACCGCGCGCTCGTCCCCTCGCTCGCCCTGCTGCTGGCCTGCACCCCCGACCCCGGCGACAGCGGCCCAGAAACCATCGACACCGCCCCCCCCGCGGCGCAGTGTCCGGTGGACGAGCTGGTGCAGGGCGACCTGCGCATCGATCCCGACGGCCCCCTCACCCAGATCCACTCTTCGGTGGCCTGGGACGGCGAGGCCCTGTGGGTGGCCTACGTGCTGCCCGAGTCCTCCAGCTCCAACTTCGACATCTGGACCACCCGCATCGCCCCCAGCGGCGAGGTGTTGGTGGCTCCCTTCCAGCTCGACGGCGGCGAAGGCCACAACGAGACCTACCCCCGGGTGGCGGTGCTGGGGCACCGGGTGGCGGTGGCCTGGCAGGCCGACAACGGCACGGGCCAGGACAACATGGACCTGGTGCTGCGCAGCTTCGCTCGCGACGGCACGGACCTCGACGCCAGCCCCACCGTTGTGGAGCCTGTGGTGGGCGGCAGCGCCCAGATCGGCAACGGCTGGATGCCGGCCCTGGCCGCCAGCGACGCCGGTGGTTTCGGGCTGGCCGGAGCTTGGGCCCTGGACTCGGTCTCCACCTTCCAGGCGGCGTACGTGAACCTGGACGGGCAGGCGCAGGTGGTCAGCGACGGCTTCGTGCCCGACGAAGACGGCGACGAGTCCCACTACTACCCCAGCATCGCCGCCGGCCCTGCGGGTGAGCGTGCCTTGGCCTGGGAGGCCTGGACCACCGCTGGCACCGAGATCCATCTTTCCGTCGATGGCGACCTGGGCTCCTTCGCCGATCACAGCGACGCGGGCATGCCCTTCGTGAGTTGGGAGCGCGTCGAGGGCGGTCAGCCCGTGCTGGCCTACCATGCGGTCGGCGGGGGCGAGTACGACATCGCGCTAGCCGGCGGCGACCTGACTGGCGATCCCGTGACCACCAGCCTTGGCCAGGCTGGCGAGCTGGACCACAGCCCCATCGTGGCCGCCGGGGACCGCGGCGCGGTGGTGGCCTGGATGCGCAACCTGGGTGGTCTGAGCAACGACCTGGTGCTGCAGCCGGTGCT
>CAZHIK010000987.1:0-3743 GCA_964532635.1 uncultured Enterobacterales bacterium | reverse complement strand
GAAGGGCGGCATCGGCAAGTTCATCGTGATCGGTGTTGTGATCCTGATCGTCCTGGGCGGGGTCCTGGCCGCCGTGGTCGGTATCGGTTGGTTCGTGTTGAGCGACAGCTCCGCTGATGTAGGGGAGTAGCCCAGCGTCGAAGCCCCGGCTGGCGATGGGCCCGAGCCCGTGGCCGAAGACACCGACGAGCCGGCGGAGCCCGCCCCGGCGGAGCCTGCGCCCAAGCCGCAGCCCAAGTCCACCAGCTCGAGCGGCTCGTCCAGCTCCGGCTCGTCCAGCTCCGGCTCGTCCAGCTCCGGCTCGCGCTCGAGTGGCAGCTCCAGCTCCAGTGGTTCCAGCTCCGGCACCTCCTCTGCGCCGGCCGAGCCCAACCCCGACGAGATCGCAACCGGTGGTGACTACACCGTGCGCTTCGTGGCTCAGGGCCAGCAGGCCGAGCTCGAGTGCTTCGACGGTCGCGACAAGGTCGAGTTCGTCAACGCCACCCGACAGACCTTCACCGGCGTGGTCACCTGCCGCGTCCACATCGATGGCTCCATGGGTGTGATCCAGGTCCGTCAGGAGGGCACGGTGGCCTGCGTGCCGGCTGGCGGCAAGGTCTCCTGCGCCGCGCAGTAGACGTCCCATGCGCGCGTTGGTCCAGCGGGTGAGTCACGCCAGGTGTACCGTCGATGAGCGCGCAACAGGCGCTATCGGCAACGGCCTGCTCATCTTGCTGGGCGTCGCGCCCGGCGACACCGAGGTCCAGGCCCGGTGGCTGGCCCGCAAGCTGGCCCGCCTGCGGGTGTTCCAGGACGAAGCCGGCCGCATGAACCTCAGCGCCCTGGATGTGGGCGGTGCAGCCCTGGTGGTCTCGCAGTTCACCCTCTACGGCGACTGCCGCAAGGGCAACCGGCCCAGCTTCGTGCGCTCGGCCCCTCCCCAGCTGGCGGAGCCGCTCTACGAGCGCTTCTGTGAGCTGTTGGCGGAGCAAGGTGTGCCCGTGGAGCGCGGTGTGTTCGGCGCGCTGATGGACATCGAGCTGTGCAACCGTGGGCCGGTGACCCTGATGGTGGACACCCCATGAGGGCCCTGGCCGAGCGCGCGGCCCGTCTGGCGGGCGGGATCATCCGTGACTCCCAGGTCCAGGGTGTGCGACACAAGGGGGCTGTCGACCTGGTCACCGAGGTGGATGTGGCCTGCGAGCGCGCCATCCGCGAGCTACTCGCCCAGCAGACCCCCGCCATCCCCGTGGTGGGCGAAGAGCTCTCTGAGGCCGGCGAGCTGCCTCCAACCTGCTGGATCGTCGATCCCCTCGACGGCACCACCAACTTCGTTCACGGCTACCCCTCCTACTGCGCGAGCGTGGCCCTCCGTCTCGACGGTCGGCTCGAGGTGGGCTGCGTCTACGATGTGGTGCGGGACCGCTGCTACACCGCCCAGCGTGGTCGAGGGGCCCACTGTGACGGTGAGCCGCTGCGGGTCAGCGACCGCACCGCACTGAACCGCGCTCTGGTGGGCACCGGCTTTCCCTACGATCGCCGCCAGCGAGCGGCCTTCTACCTGGCCTTTTTTCAGGCCTTCATGGAGCGCGCCCAGGGCATCCGGCGAGCGGGCGCTGCAGCTCTGGATCTCGCCTGGGTGGCCGAGGGCCGCCTCGACGGGTTCTGGGAGCACGAGCTGCAGCCCTGGGACATCGCCGCTGGCGCGCTGCTCATCACCGAGGCGGGTGGCGTGGTCACCGATCTCCACGGCGGCCCCCTCGAGCTCTCAGGACGCAGGATACTGGCCAGCAATGGCTACCTCCATGACCCCATGATCCGCGTGATCTCACTCGTCGAGGACGCCCTCCGCGATAGGATGACGGATCAGACAGGGAGTTGAACATGCCGATCCCCGTGGGCATTGATCTCGGAACCTCGTACTCCTGCGTCGCGGCCGTCATCGACGGACAGCCGCAGGTCCTCGCCGACGACGAGGGCCGACGGGTGCAGCCTTCTGTCGTGGCGTTTGGCTACGACGGCGCGCCGGTGGTGGGCTGGCGTGCGCAGCGTCAGCTCATGTACGCCCCGGAGAGCACCGTCAACTCGCCCAAGCGCCTGATGGGCCGCCGCTTCCGCTCGGCTGAGGTCAAGCGGCTGGCGCTGAACGTCGGCTACGAGCTGGCGGAGTCCGCCTCGGGCGAGGTCCTGATCCGGGTGCGTGGGCGCGAGTACACCGTGTCCCAGATCTCGGGCTTCGTGCTCGACCACATGCGCAACATCGCGGAAAAGGCCCTGGGAGAGAAGGTCGCCCAGGCGGTTATCACCGTCCCGGCCTACTTCAACGACCATCAGCGCCAGGCCACCCGCGAAGCCGCCAAGCACGCCGGCATCGACTGTCTGCGCATCATCAACGAGCCCACCGCGGCCGCGCTGGCGTACGGTGTAGGCCTGGGGCTCAAGCAGAACGTGGCCGTCTACGACCTGGGCGGCGGCACCTTCGACATCTCCGTGCTGCGCCTCGAGGACGACGTCTACGAGGTACAGGGCACCGCGGGCGACACCTTCCTGGGCGGTGACGACTACGACGCCGCGGTGGCTCGCCACTTCCTCAAGGGCTTCCAGCGCCGCTCCAAGGTCAACGTGCGCGACAACCGCGTCACCTGGCTGCGGCTGCTCGAGGCGGCCGAGCAGGCCAAGATCGCCCTGGGCGACAGCAACGAGGTCGAGGTCAACGTGCCGGGCGTGGCCCGCTCCGTGGAAGGCCGCGACGTGGTGTTGTCGGCCCGTATCGATCGGCTCACCTACGCCCAGGTGGTCATGCCCCTGGTGCAGCGCACCTTCCAGGTATGCGACGAGTCCCTCAAGCTGGCGGGCCTGTCCACGGCCCAGATCGACAACGTGCTGCTGGTGGGCGGCATGGCCCGGCTGTTCCTGGTCCAGGAAGCCGTGGAGCACTACTTCCAGCGCCCGGTCAGCCTCGACCACAACCCCAACGAGGTGGTCGCCCTGGGCGCCTCCATCCAGGCCCACAACCTGGGCGGCGCCGAGGCGGAGGCCATCGGTGGAGCCCCGGGTGGCTCCGGCCCCCTGCTGCTCGACGTCACCCCGCGCTCCCTGGGCGTCGGTACCGTCGGCGGCTACGTCGAGACCATCATCCCTCGGAACTCCCCCATCCCCACCGAGCAGACCAAGTACTTCCACCCGGCCTTCGACCGGCAGACGGAGGTGCGGATCACGGTCTACCAGGGGGAATCTCGCAAGGTCGATCAGAACGAGATCCTGGGTGAGTTCGTCCTCGACGGCCTGCGCCAGGCCGCGCGCCACGAGGTGCGGGTTGAGATCACCTTCGCCATCGACGCAGACGGCATCGTGAACGTCACCGCCAAGGACCCGGAGTCCGGTGTCAAGCGCGACATGCGCATCGAGCTGGACCGCCGATAGCCCCGCCGCCAGGCGGCGCGGCGGGTGCTACACTCAGCCTACGGAGGCAGCGACATGGACCCTATGCTCAAGACCCGGGTGGAGATCGAGACGATCCACGAGCTGCTCGAGGAGCTGGACTACTACAAGATCCTGCAGCTCGACCGCGACGCTCCCCAGGCCGACATCGATCCCGCCTTCCGCACGGCCTCCCGGCGCCTGCACCCGGATCGCCTGGCCCGGCTCAACGACGAAGGCCTCAAAGACAAGGCCAACGACATCTTCCGCCTGACGAACGAGGCCTTTCGGCACCTCAAGGACCCCGACACCCGCGCCCGCTACGACGTGGGCCTGGCCAG
>CAZHIK010000986.1:0-3743 GCA_964532635.1 uncultured Enterobacterales bacterium | reverse complement strand
AGGTGGGGATGTCACGGGCGGTGATACCACCACCGCAGCCCCGGGCCACATGGATCAGCTCCACAGGAGCGCTCAAGCGGGGGAGCAGGGTGGCGGGGACCAGCGGGACTCCCCGCCGGATCCGCGGCGCGTAGACCGCGACCATGCCACCGCCGGACAGCAGCAGGAGCCGATCCGAGGCGCTCACACCGAGGCCGACGGCCAGCTGGGCGATGCCCGCAGGCACCATCCGCATGGACCAGACGCTGGGCGTCTCGCGCTCGACCGCGAAAGTGACCGGAAAACGGACCTTTTTCTCGGTCGCATTCCACCCGACCAACAGCTGCGAGAGAGAACCGTGCGCTGCGCGCACGTCGGCAGAAACCAGAGACATGGCCACTGAGAGGCTTTGGGGAAAGGCAGGGGGGGAAGGCACTTTGCCGGAACCCAGGGGTCGCCGGCCACGCCCCGCACTTTAGATGGAAGCCAGGGGGGCGGCAAGTGAAAACAGGGCCAGACGGACGCTTTTTTTACCCATTCTGTGACATTTGGTGACAAGACGCCCGGTGTAGCACCTCGCCGCCGCCCCCTACTGGTCGAAGTCGAAGGCGATGTGGTAGGCGCCATCGTCCAGCTTCATGCGCAGCTCGTAGGGCAGCGCCTGGAAGACCGCCAGCATTCCCTTGTTGATGGCGAGCACCTCGGCGGTGAAGCCGGTGATGCCGGACTGCCGCGCGATGCGCACCACGTACTTGGTGAGCCAGGTGCCCAGGCCCCGCTGCTGCCACTCGTCGGAGATGAGCAGCGCGAACTCGGCCTTGGGTTGGTTGGGGAGCTTGATGTACTGGCCCAGGCCCACCAGCTGCTCACCGGAGGCGTGCTCGACCACACAAGCCAGCCCGACCTGCTCGTTGTAGTTGATGTTGACGTAGGGCTGACGGGTGCGGTGGGGCATGAAGGCCATGCGCGAGAAGAAGCGCTGGTACCGGCTCTGCTCGCTCAGGCTGTAGAACAGGTCCTTGAACAGCTCTTCGTCGGTGGGCTTGACGGGCCGCACCAGGATCTCGGTGCCGTCCAGCAGGGTGTGCCGGACCTCGAGCTCCTCGGGGTAGGCGGCCTGTTCCCAGGGCACCGTCGCCTGGTCCTTGTAGACGTAGTTGAGCTCCTTGGCCTGGGCGAGCAGCTCGTTGCGGAACTTCGGGTGGGCGATCTGGATCAGGGCCATGGCCCGCTCCCGCACGCTCTTGCCGTGCAGGTAGGCCACGCCGTACTCGGTCACCACCCAGTGCACGTCGCCCCTGGTGGTGACCACGCCCGCGCCGGGCTCGAGCGTAGCCGCGATGCGGGAGTGCTTACCATCGCGGGTGGTGCTGGGCAGGGCGATGATGGGCTTGCCCCCGCGGGAAGCAGCGGCCCCGCGGATGAAGTCCACCTGGCCGCCGAAGCCGGAGTAGAAGCGGGTGCCCAGGGAGTCCGCACAGACCTGGCCGGTCAGGTCCACCTCGATGCCCACGTTGATGGCCACCATGTCGTCGTGCTTGGCGATCACCATGGGATCGTTGACGTACTCGGTAGGGTGCATGGCGATCATGGGGTTGTTGTGGATGTACTCGTAGAGCCGTTCGCTGCCCATACAGAAGCTGGCCACCACCTTGCCTGGGTTGAGGGTCTTGCGGCGGCCGGTCACCACCCCCGCCTCGATCAGGTCGATGAGCCCGTCGGTGAACATCTCGGTGTGGATGCCCAGGTCCTTCTTGTCGGTCAGGTAGGTCAGCACCGCCTGGGGGATAGCGCCGATACCCAGCTCGAGGGTGGAGCCGTCGTCGATGAGCTTGGCGATGTGCCTGGCGATCTGTTCCACCACCTCGCTGCGCTCGGCGACGGTGGGCTGCGGCAGGGGCTCGCTGTGCTCCACCAGCGCGTCGATGTCGTTGACGTGGAGCATGGCGTCGCCCATGGTCCAGGGCATCCTGTCGTTGACCTGGGCGATGACCGTGACGGCGTTGCGTACGGCGGCCATGACGATGTCCACCGACACGCCCAGGCTGCACAGCCCGCTGCGATCGGGCGGGGTGACCTGGATGAGGGCCACATCCAGGGGCATGCGCCCCGAGTCGAACAGGCGAGGGATCTCCGAGAGGAAGATGGGGGTGTAGTCCCCCAGCCCCGCCTGCACGGCGCCGCGCACGTTGTCGGCGATGAAGAAGCTGTTGAAGCGGAAGCGCTCGGCGTGCTGGGGCTCGGCGTAGGGGGCCACGCCCATGGTGAGCAGGTGGAAGATCTCCGTGTCCGCCAGGTGGGAGGCCGAGGAGGTCAGGGAGCGCACCAGGTGCTGAGGCTCGGCGCAGCCGGTGCCGATGAAGACATGCTCACCGGCGTTGACGAGCTTCAGTGCCGTGCGGGCGTTCATGAGCTTGTCGCCGAAGCGCTCCTTCCAGTCGAAGCCGTCGTCGTGCATGGGAACTCCTGGCCCGATCACTGGGGCGCGAGGGTGATGCTGGCGTCCAGGGCCACGGTGTCACCGCGCTGGGAGCCAACGCGCAGCGGGTTGATCTCGAGCTCGGCGATCTCGGGGAAGTCCACTCCGAGCTGAGCGATGCGCTGCAGGCAGGCCGCGATGGACTCCACGTCGACGCCCTCGAGCAGGGCGAAGGTCTTGGTGCTCGACAGCATCTGCATGGCCTCGTCCAGGGTGATGGGGGCCAGGTGGAAGGTGAAGTCCTCGAGCACCTCGACGAAGGCCCCGCCCAGGCCAAAGCGCAGCATGGGGCCGAACATCGGATCCCGGGTCATGCCGAGCACCACCTCGCGGCCCGGGGTGCGGCGCTCTTCGATGAGCACGCCCTCGACCCGGGCACCGGGCACCCGCCGAGGGATGCGCAGCTGCATGAGGTCGAAGGCGTCCTCCACCTGGCTGGCATCCCCCAGATCGACCCGGACCCCTCCGATCTCGCTCTTGTGCTCCACGTCCTTGGAGACCACCTTCATCACCACCGGGTAGCCGAGCTTCTCGGCCGCCGCGACGGCCTGGGGAGCCGAGGTGGCGAAGGCGCCCGCAGGGATGTCCACGCCGTAGGCCTCGAGCACCGCCTTGGCGTCCTGCTCGTTGATGCGCTCCAGTCCACGCCGCCGGTAGTTCTTGATGACCTTGCGGACCTTGTTGGTGTTCACAGCGATGCGCCGGATGCTGCGCTCTGGAGTGGCCAGCCAGGCGCGGTAGTCGGCCATCACCCGCAGGGTCTGAGCCGCACGCTCCGGCGAGGGGTAGTGGGGCACGCGCCGGTCCTGCAGGTGCCGCGCCGCCTCGGCCACGGAGGCCGCCCCCAGGAAGCTCACCAACACCGGCTTGTCGAGGGAGGATTCCACGGTCGCGATCCGCTCCGCGATGGCCAGGGGACGCTCGCTGGCCTGGGGGGTGTGCAGCACCAGGACCGCGTCGACGACGGGGTCTGCCGCCACCAGCTCCAGGCTGCGGCGATAGCGCTCCGCGCTGGCGTCGCCGAGCATGTCGACGGGGTTGGCGGTGCTGGCGCCCCGGGGCAGCGCCTCCTGCAAGGCCTCTCGGGTCTCGAGGGCCAGCTCGGCCAGGGTCAGGCCGCGGGACGCCACAGCGTCGGCGCCCAGCGTGCCCACGCCACCGGCGTTGGTCAGGATCGCGACCCGCTCACCCTGGGGAAGGGGCTGCCAGGCCAGGCCCTGAGTCAAGTCGATGAGGTCTTCGACCCCTGTGGCCCGGATGATGCCAGCGATGCGGAACGCGCAGT
>CAZHIK010000985.1:0-3749 GCA_964532635.1 uncultured Enterobacterales bacterium | reverse complement strand
GGGGGGGCGCGTGGTCACCTTGCCGTGGCCACGTTCCTTGCGATCGCGCTCCGCCCGGGGATCCTCCTCCGTCTCCTCTCTCTCCTTGGTCTTCCGGCGGCGACCTTCTTCCTCGTTGTCGACCTCGTAGTAGGACTTGTAGAGGTCGTCCTGGGGAGTGAGCGCCGGCTCGGGCTCGGGCTCCTCGGCCTTGCGACGGCGACGATCGCGCAGTGCATCGCGGTGGCCTTCGGGGCCGGGCTCGGGATCGGCCGCCGCCACGGGCTCGGGTTCGGGGGGGGCGGTGAGCCTGGTGACCAGGACCTCGGTGGCCTTGGACAGGGCGATGGCGAAGTCGGCTTCCTGGCCGGGGGCGATGGTGCGCTCGACGGTCTTGAGCGGCGTGTAGCCGTCGCGCTCGTAGAAATCGACTCGGACCTCGATGGTCTCCTCGGCGGTGCCCGCGTTGAACAGCCCCACCGTACCCACCAGGGCGATGGAGGTGCCGGGGAAGTAGGCCCACAGGCCCGAGGGGCAGGTGATGGAGTTGCCACAGCCCTCGGCGTCGGAGCCAGCGACCTGGCGCAGGGTGTCGCCGTCGATGAAGGCCAGGTCGCGCTGCCGGAGCTCGTCGATCACCAGGGAGTAGAACATGTACGCCAGGGTGAAGTCTTCGGCGATCAGAGGCGTGAACTCGGGCACGAGCACGTCCTGTGCCTCGGCCTGAGGGGCCATGAGCAGCGGGAGCAGGAAGAGCGGGTGCATGGGGGGGCTCCATGGGGCGAAGCGAGGATGCAGCCTATCGGTCCAGCCGGCCCGAGGCCCGCGGTGGGGGACCGACCCGAGACAAGTGCACATTCCCTGAATACAACGCGACGGGGATCGTCGCCACGCCGCGCACTCTACGCTCGCGCGCGCAGCACGCCCCGAGCCTGGGCCATGTTCCCTCGAAGAGGCCACTTCCCATGTCTCCCATCCTCCTCGCCGCCGTCACCGCCACACTGGCCGCCCCACCCACCTTCGTGCCCGATGCGCGCTTCGGCCTTGCACTGTACTGCTCGCCAACGTGCAGCGAAGACCGCCTCGAGGCCATCGAGGCGTCCCTCGAAGCCGTCCCCAGCCGTCGCCGCCTGCCCCGCGCCGCGGCGGAACCGATGCGCTCGATGGGCCTGCTGACCACCGAGGACTTCGGGCTTCCCCACATCGAGACCCTCGGCGCTCTGGCCGACGGGATCTCCGTGGAGACCCTCCCTGTGCTCGGGGCCAGCGAGGAGGTGCTGGTGGTCAGCTTCGCGGCCCCTGTGGAGCGGATCGCCGAGCTCAACGCCGTGGCCTACCCTGCGTTCCTGGCCGCGCTCGAGGCGGACGGTGGCGTGGTCGAGGAGCTCACCACAGGTCGGCTGTTCGACGCCGACAGCTTCGCGACCCACAGCGCATCCCTCACCGCCACTCCCCTGGACACCAGCGCCTTCTTCGTGCTGCAGGCCTACGGTGACCAGGACGAGGAAGAGAGCGATCTCGAGACCGTGGGCCTCCGAAGCCTGGGCCTGCACGACATGCGCGCCGAGGATCTCGCGCCCGACCAGCTCGACGACTGGACGGCGCTCATCAACGCCTTGGCGCAGCAGTCCTGGGAGCAAGGCGGCATCCAGGGTCGCATGTTCATCTCGGAGACCACCATCGAGCACCCCCAGGCCAGGCTGGGCGCCGTTGGCATCGAGGGCACAGCCTACGCCATGAACGCCAACTCCTCCTGGGCCACCAGTGCCGATCCTCTGGTCACGCTCGGCTTCGACGGCCGCTTCGACGCCCCGCCCGCCTTCCCCTTGGACAGCTACCCCGCCACCATGCTCGAGGGGCCGGAGCCCGAGCGCACCGCGCCAGCCGAGCCCGAGCCGGAGCCGGAGCCGGAGCCGGAGCCCGAGCCCACTCCCCCGATCGCCGATCCCGATCCCGATCCCGATCCCGATCCCGATCCCGATCCCCCGATCGCCGTTCCCGATCCCGATCCCCCGATCGCCGATCCCGATCCCCCGATCGCCGATCCCGATCCCGATCCCCCGATCGCCGATCCCGATCCCGATCCCGAGCCCCAGCCCGCCCCCCCCGTCACCCTCATCGAGGTCCAGACCCGCGCCCTGGCCAAGCTCGACGGCCAGGTCCGCCAGGCCTGGGACGCAGGCCTCCCGTCCGGCGATCGCCTCTACGTCAAGGCACCCTTCTCGGGCGACGACGGCTCGGTGGAGTACCTCTGGGTTCAGGTCGTCAGCTGGCGCGGCGGCGCCATCGACGGTGTGCTCCGTTCGGAGCCCGCCTGGGTGAGGGACCTGGCTGCGGGTGACGTGGTTGCGGTGGACCAGAACGCGGTGTTCGACTATCTGTGGCGGCACGCCGATGGCAGCTCCGACGGCAACGAGACCGAGGCCTACCTGCCCTGACGCGTCCGAGGCTCCACTTGTCCACCCCCACCCGTCCCCCAGGCATCCAGCTGCAGGTCGGCGCGCGGCCGCGCAACCCGCAGGAGTTTCCCGCCGAGGACGAAGCCCTGGGCGAGAACCTCTCCTCCATGGTGCGCCGGGGCGTGACCCGTGGGGTCCCTCCGCCCTCGGTGCTCGTGCTACGCGCCGATCAGGTCGAGATCATCGACCTTCGGCCGATCGTCAAGGCGGGACTGAGCGTGCACCGCTTCCTCTCGGCCACCGCAGGTCAGCCAGGGGTCGAAGCCGTCGCCCTGCTGGCGGTGCTGGAGCTCGAAGAGCTGGGCCGACCGCTCGGGCGCGGCGCCAGCGCCTTCATCGAGTGGCCCGACAACCGCTGGTGGCACGGCTACCACCTGCTCGGCCGGGGCATGAAGCTCGTGGACGACATGCCCCTGGTGGTGCGCCGGGCCCTGGACGGTCAGCCCCGTCCCCGCGGCTTCGGTGGATGGTTCTCCAGGGCTCGCTTCCAGCGGCTCAGCCTCCGCCTGGAGCGCGTGGAGTCCAAGAGATCCTCCCCCGACGATCCGAGCGCCGCGCTGGTCCACTGAATCCTTCAGCGCAGCCTGGCTCCCAGGCTCGCGTACCATCCGCTCACCCTGGGGGACCAGCGACCATCGGGGCCCCGCATGGCTACCTGCTCACGCTCGACCAGGCCCGGCTCCAGGCGACCCTCCAGGAGCAGCAGAGAGCGGTCGATGTCACAGCGGCGAACGAGGTGGAGGCCCGCCTCTCCGAAGGCTGCGATGGCATCCTCCGCCCGATCGGCCCGCAGCACGACGCAGACGCGACGGCCGAGGCGGGCGGCGGCGCCCACCAGCACATCCAGGCCCCCGTTGAGTTCGGTGCGGGCTGCCGCCTTCCATGGATCGGGGCTGGGCGGCCCCTCCCCCGCCCGCAGGTAGGGCGGGTTCATGAGCACGAGGTCCACGGGGGAAGCCTTGATCTCCCGGGCGTCGGCGTGCTCGAAGACCACATCCAGCCCGCTCTCCCGGGCCGAGCGACGGGCGACGGGAATCCACTCTGGCCTGATGTCACAGCCGCGGGCTCTGACGCCGAGCCTGGCCATCAGCAGGGCCATGATTCCGCTGCCCGTGCCCAGATCCAGGACGTCCTGGGGGCGTCCGCCCTCGAGGGCCCAGGCGCAGAGCAGGAACGGATCCATCGCGTAGCGGAAGCCCTTCCGCGGCTGGTACACCACCAGCCCCTCGGCGGGCTGCTCCCGGGTCAGCACGGTCACCTCCGCAGCCCCCGCACCACGCGCTCCACTTCGGAAGCGGGCACGGCCCCCTC
>CAZHIK010000984.1:0-3750 GCA_964532635.1 uncultured Enterobacterales bacterium | reverse complement strand
CCAGGAGGGCCAGGGCTAGTCGGTCGAGGGGATCAACAGCGCCGGGTAGCTGTGGCTGCCGTCTCCCACGGTGGCGGCGATGGTGCCCGGCGCCCCTCAGAACACCAGCCCGATGTCCAGGCTGGCCACGGGAAGCAGCGGGTAGATCTCGGGGGCCGGGGAGACGAAGAAGTCGTAGCTGGCTTGGCTGTGCTCCACGCTGGACGCGCTCCATGCACCCAGCATCTGGCTGAGCCGAAGGTCGTAGAACATGGGCCCGCGCACCCAGCGCCAGCCCGCCACAGCGTAGGGCTGCACATTGAAGAAGTGCTCGTCCACGTCGCGGTAGTAGAGGTCCCAGGCTCGGACGTGGGCGCCCAGGTAGGGCCCGCCGGGCTTCTCGCGGGGTAGGTGCAGGTTGGTGCCCAGCTGCAGCTGGGGCATCAAGGCGTGGTCCAGGGTGGTGGGGGAGCCCAGGGAGGTGCGTGCCTGTACCGACCAGGCCGGGCGCAGCTGCAGGCCGCCGTTTACGGCCAGGCCGTACTCGAGGCCGGTGAGCACGGGGACCATCATCTTGGTCATGATCGCGTCGGGCACGGTCAGAGGGGCCAGGGCGTTGAGCCCCACCGACCAGCGGTCGGACGAGCGTTCCTGGGCCATTGCGGTGGAGGGGATGAGCAGTGCCAGCAGGAGGAAGGTGCGGATCATCGGTACACCCCCATGTCCATGGACAGCCAGCCGGCCCGATCCCGCTGCTGGACGCGGCGGGTGCCCGTCGGGTCCGCCACGAAGATGTCGCCGTTGTAGCGCTGCTCGCCCTCATCGCCGTAGCGGTTGGACGAGACCACCCAGGCCCCGGTCATGCGGGCCAGGGGGTCCACGTCCGATCCGTTGCCCAGGTTGGTGGCCCAGGCGTGCAGGATGATGTCCACGCCCTCGGCGGCGAAGAGCTCCACCATGGGCTGGTGGCTCGCGTCGTTGCAGATGGCCAGGCCAATGGACAGCTCCCCCAGGGTGGCGATGGTGGTCTCCTCGCCCGGGGAGTACCCGCTCCACTCGTCCCACACGATGAGCGCCTGCTTGCGGGCCACGGCGGCGATCTCGCCGTCGCTGTCGATGAGCACCAGGCTGTTGTGGAGCGACTCGCCGTCCAGCTCCGCCAGCCCGAAGGCGATGGCCACCCCCTGCTCGACCGCCAGGTCCGAGATGCGGTCGGTGGCCTCACCGGGGATGGGCTGGGCATTGGCCCACTGGTAGTCCTCGTCGTCGGGCACGTAGTACCAGCCCAGGGTGGTCTCCCCGAACAGCACCAGCTCCACCTCGGGTTCCTGCTCCAGGATCTCTGCGACCTGGTCCTCCATGGCCAGCAGGTTGTCCTCGGGAAGCTCCGTGACCTCCAGCGCCGCTGTTCCCACGTTCAGCCACAGCTCCGCTGCGCTGTCGTCGTAGCCGAGGGTGGCGCTGTTGGCGTCCGCGAATGTAGGGACCAGCAGGTCCGGATCGCAGCCTGCGGTCGGCAGCGTCAACAGCATGACCAGGGCCAGGTGGGTCGGGTGAGCGTGGGGCAAGGGTGATCCTCCGGTGCGGTGTTCGTAGGTTGGGACACCGGTGAGCCCGAGGGAAGACACCCGCCCCGGATGGTTGCTCTTCTGGCTATGTTCGGGGCAGCCGGAGGCTGCCATGTTCCGCTTCGCCCTTCCCTTGCTCTGCCTGCTCCTCGGGTCGTGCTCGTGTCAGGACGAACCCGACACCGACAGCCGGCCCGGTCCCGACGACTCGGGTGACAGCCCTGTCGACGACACCGAGACCACCGACAGCCCCGCCGAGACCGGGGACTCGCAGCCCTGGGTGAGCGCGGTTGACTGTGACCAGATCCACGGCCTGCCCAGGGGCGTGGAGCACACCTTCTACGAGACCAACCCCACCTTCCAGGAGCCTGTGGACGACAGCGACTGGTGGACCTATGGCGAGCCCTCGGAGCAGGGCATGGATGGTCGCCTGCTCGAGGATGCGCTGGCCGAACTCGAGGCCATTCCCTACATCACCAGCTTCATCGTGATGAGGCACGGGGTCATCGTCCACGAGTCCTACCTGCACGGCAAGCAGGCGCTGGACAGCGACGCGGTGCACTCATCGTCCAAGAGCATCCTGGCCGACGTTGTGGGGATCGCCCACCAGCAGGGCCACCTGCCGGACCTCGACCAGCCCGTGGCCGAGCTCCTGCCCGACTACTTCGACGAGGTCTCGGATCCCCGCAAGCTGGACATCACGGTGCGTCACCTGCTCACCATGACCGCGGGCTTCCGCTGGGTGGAGGACTTCACCGAGTACACCATCGACGACACCGACGACTGGCTGCAGGCCATCATCGACCTGCCACTCGTGGCCGAACCCGGCACCGAGTTCGAGTACTGCACGGGCCAGACCCACATGGCATCGGCGGTGATCACCGCAGCCACGGGCATGAACACCTGCGAGTACGCTCACCGCTACCTGCTCGAACCCATCGGGATCACTGCTGAGCACTGGGGCCGTGATCCCCAGGGCATCTTTCATGGGGGCTGCAACCTCTACCTCACCCCTCGGGAGCTGCTGCGCTTCGGCCTGCTGCACATGCAGGACGGTCGCTGGGAGGGCGAGCAGGTGGTGCCCGACGACTGGATCGAGGCCACCGAGGCCTGGCACTCCGATGTCGAGCCAGGCTGGGGCTACGGCTACTGGTTCTGGCTCACCGCCATCAGCGGCCACGACGTGGCCATCGCCTGGGGCTACGGTGGGCAGCTCGTCTACCTGGTGAGGGATCTGGACATGGTGGTCGTGATCACCACCAACACCCGGGACTACGTGCCGGACTACGACGGCTACCCGCTGCTGCGGGAATACGTGGTCCCGGCCGTCACGGACTGACGGGCGACCACAGCTCCGCAGCGTCGTCCAGGATCGCCAACCCGATGCGCTCCACCCCGATCATCCACCCGTCGCGGGCGTTGTAGTACATCCAGAGCGCGTCCCCTACGCGCGTGACGTCCACCTGGTAGACGTGGGCGCGCCGCCAGCGAGGCTCGCCACCGCTGGGGCTGATGATGGGGTTGTCGGGGTGCTGTTCCCAGGTCAGGCCGTCTTGGGAGCGCAGCAGCAGGATGGCCGAGGCCGAGCGGCCTCGCTCGTCCTTGTAGATGCCGTTCTGGAAGCCGGCGTAGCATCCCTCGAGCAGGCCTGGGTAGACCTTGAGGGCGCCGGCTCCCGCGTCCCTGAAGCGGTGACCGGGTTCGGGGCCCAGGATGGGTTCGCCGTGCTTGGTCCAGAGACCATCGGGCGCGGGGGCCCAGGCCCGGGAGATGTACTCCGGCTCCCAGAAGCCCATGTCCTTCAGATAGACCTGGTTCGCCGAGTAGTACATCCACCAGCCGCCCCCTTGTGCGGGGAGCACACAGGCGTTGGAGACGTGCGCGCCCTCCCAGGGCAGCTCGGGTCGAAGCACCACCCGGGGCTCGGTCCAGCGCTGCAGATCGCGACTGGTGCGGTGGACCATCACGCTTCGCTGCCACAGGCGGTGGAACTGCTGGTACCACAGGTGAGTGGTGCCCTCCTGCGCCAGCGCCCACGAGCGGAAGCCGCCGGCGGCGATGCGCTGGGCCAGGCTCCAGCGGACGCCATCGTCGGAGCGGTACTGGTAGATGCCCTGCACGTTGTTGCAGAACATGCGCCAGGAGCCGTCGGTGGTCTGGTCGGGGCCCAACACCGAGGGGTCACCGACGATCCAGCTCCACC
>CAZHIK010000983.1:0-3751 GCA_964532635.1 uncultured Enterobacterales bacterium | reverse complement strand
CCCAGCACCTGTCAGACGTACGAACAGCGCTGGTTCAAGGACTAGTCCGTCATCTCCACGAGCAGGGTGAGGTCATGGTAGGTGTTGCACTGGGCGTAGCCCGGCAGGCGCCATGCCATCGCCTTCTCGACCATGCAGCGGCGTAGTTCGTCGTTGTCGAAGCCGTGGGTCACCTGAGCCTTCTTGACCCAGCCGTCCTCCACCTCGATGGCGAGCCTGCCCTTGTTGACCTGGGCGAGCACCTCGGGGTCGAGGGGCTCGCCGCAGACCGTCAGGTCCATGACCAGCGGATCCAGCAGCTTCGCGCTCTGACTCCTGACGTCCAGATCCCAGCGGTGGATACGGGGCAGGTTGGTGAACCAGGGCGGGTACTGCCAGCCCCGGACAGCCTCGGCCACGCAGGTGCCGATGTCCTGGTGGCCGTCGGGGGTGCTGAGGGCCTTGGGGGAGTAGACTTGGCCGTTGGCTACGCTCCAGTGCATCTCGAGGGCGCCCTGGAGTCGTGGGTTGGTGAGCAGCGCGTTGTGGTAGCAGTCCCAGACATCCTGCTCGTTGAGCATGACGATGCGCTTGTGCACGACGTCGGGAGAGCTCTCCTGGGTCAGGCCCGCGAAGGAGGTCGGCATGGGCTCGGGGCTCTCCTCCGGGTCTGCTGGCTCGGGCTCGGGCTCCGCGACTCCATCGGGCTCCGGATCGGGCCGCTCCGGATCGGGCCGCTCCGGATCGGGCTCCGGCGGCGCTGGTGTCGGGGTGGGGACGGGCGAGGGGGGGGGCGCCTCCGTGGGCTCCGGCTGCGCCTCGGGTGCCGGGGGCTCGCCAGGTGGAACCTCGGGCTCGACAGCGATCGGGGGCTGTTCGATGGGCTCGGGCTGGTCGGGCTGCTCCGGCGAGACCTCGAGCAGGCCCAGGTCGATCCAGCCTTGCTGGTAGGCCACGGTGGCGGCGCTGCCCAGGGTGAGGGCCAGCACGAAGAGCAGGAAGCGGACCCGCCCAGCGCTGCGCCAGGTGGGGCGGATGGGTTCGTCGTCGTCCAGCTCGCTCAGTTCCCGATCCAGCCTGCGCTCGTCGTCGATGGACCAGCCCAGGGGGCGGCCGTCCTCTCCCACGGAGTCGTGAGGGGAGCCGCCGATGGGCATCTCCACGGCGCCTTCGGCGGTGTCGAGCTGGGGCGGCAGGGAGGAGCGGGGCTGCAGCTCCATGGTCTGGCCGTCGTCGTAGGTGACGCCGGCGCTGCGGGTGGGGGTGGCCAGCAGGCGCTCGACCTCGGCGGGCGAGGGGACGAGGGTGCCGCTCCGGGCCTCCTTGTCCTCGCCCGCGCTGTCCCGCTGGGAGCGGTCCTGGGTGGTGGGTACGGGCCCGCGGAGCCCCCCACCCGGATGGGGCTCGGGATCGGGAGTCACCTTGGGCCAGGGCAAGGCCGGGAGGCCCTCGAGCTCGGCCAGGCAGGCCTCGAACTCCTCGCGCAGGGTGTGGGCGTCGGGCTGGCGCTCGGCACGGGGATAGCGGGTCGCGCGGTGGAGCACGGGCCGAAGGGCCTCGGGGAGCCGCAGGAAGATCTCCGAGTCGAGCTCGAAGTCGAACAGGTCCGGCTCGGTGTAGCCCGTGACCAGGGTGTAGAGGGTGGCCGCCACCGCGTAGATGTCGGATCGTGGATCCACTCGCCGAGAGCTGGCGCGCTGCTCGGGAGCCATGAACGACCAGGTGCCCATCACCACCCCGGTGCGCGTGACGCCACCGTGTTCCTCGGAGGGCAGGTGGGCCACCCCGAAGTCGGCCAGCTTGGGCACGCCCTTGTCGGTGATGAGGATGTTGTGGGGCTTGATGTCCCGGTGCACGATGTCCAGCTCGTGGGCCCGCTCGAGGGCGCCCAGGATGCCTACCGCGACCGCTGTGGCCTCCGCGGGTGGCATCGGACCATCGACCTTCAGGCGGTCCCACAGGCTGCCTCCGGCCACCAGCTCCATCACCAGGTAGACCTGGTTCCCGTCGTCCTCGATGTCGTAGACCTCGACGATGTTGGGATGGCGAAGCCGCGCCTGGATGCGGGCCTCGGTGAGGAAGCGCTGGCGCTGCACCTGGTTGCTGGCGCGCTCGCTGTCGAGGACCTTGACCGCTCGCTCCACGTCCAGGCGCTCGTCGTAGGCCAGGTAGACCTTGCCCACGCCGCCCTCGCCCAGGATCTCCCGGAGCTTCAGCCGTCCGGCTGCGAGGGGTGGCGCGACTTCTGTGGTCATCAGAGCGCTGCGGGGTGCTGGGTACGCTGACATCATCGCCAGTGTGGACACGAACTTGCCAGGTTCGATTCGAGCTGTCCAGGTCAGGACTTGGTCAGAACCCCCGGCTGTCCCTCCAGCCTTCCCACAGTCCCAGCAGTCGTTCTGGAGGTCCGCCTTCCCGGATGACCTGGGCGAGGGCCCAGCCGATGACCAGCGGACGCTGCCAGCGACTGTCTTCGACCAGCCTCAAGTGGCCCGCCAGGGCGTGACGTGTGGCAGCACGACTGCAGCGGGACAGGGTCGCCCCGCCGTGATGTCGGCAGCGTGCCCCGGGCTCCAGCAGCACAGCCAGCCCCTGGCTGCGTAGGCGCAGACACAGGGCGATGTCCTCGAAGCCGAAGTGGTAGCCCTCGTCGAAGCGCTGGTCACTTCGCAGGAGCAGGCAGGCACCGCTCAGGGCGTCGACCTCGGCGGTGGTGGTTGCAGGGGTGCGCTGCTGGTGTACCCGGGCGCTGCGCCGGTGGACCCTGATACCTGCGCTCTCGATGCGGCCCAGCGGGTCCACCAGCACGGGCCCTACCGCTCCGGCGTGGGGGCGAGCCTCGAAGGCTGCCAGCAAGCGATCGATGCAGTCATCTACGGGCTCGGCGTCGTCGTTGAGTAGCAGCGCCAGGGGCAGGCCTGCAGCCTGGACCGCCTCGAGGCCCAGGTTTGCGGCTCGGGCGAAGCCTTCCTCGCCGACGCTGCGCAGTACCTGGACGCGGGTGGGAAGCTCCGAGAGCTCCAGCTCCATCCCCGCAGGTGAGTCGTCCACGACCCACACGGAACGGCTCGACAGGGTGCCCAGGGTCCGGCGCAACAGATCCGCCCGGCTGTGGTGGGGGATGACGACGCCCACGCGGGTTCCTGCCTCACGGTTCCTGGCGCTCTGGCTCATCTCATCGGCCTCGAACACATCCTGCTGCTCGTTGTCCAGTCCTCGATGGCTCCCTGGCACGTGTTGACCACGCCAGGCCGCTTCGAACGGCGATCCAGCAGGCCGTAGCCCGTAGCCTGTAGCCCGTAGCCAGGGAGAACCACCCACACTCCTCTGCTCGGGTGGGCGGCGTTATTGGAGGCGCCCAGGGTAGCAGGAACCCTACCGCCCTTCAGGCTTGGGGTTGAACTCGAGCTCGATCACCAGGCCCGTGACCGCGACGCCATCCAGTTCCACCGGGTTGCTGGCGTAGAATCCGGTAGGGTCGTCGTGGTCGGGCTTTCCGTTGCGGTTGGCGTCGTTGAAGGCCGACAGCCAGACCTCGCCCGTGGCGGAAGGAATGGAGAGCTCGAAGGGACCCGGTGCCGACAACTCCGCGCGCCCGACGACGCCCGGGCGCTTCGAGCGATCGCGCTGGTCGCCGTCGAAGACGTCGACCTTGATGGGGCCGGCGCTGTAGTCGGCGTAGCGCACCTCGCCGGAGAGCTTCAGGGTTGGGCCGTCGGGGTGGGCGCTGGGATTGCCTGCGCCACCTTCGGGACCATCGGGTACACCGGGA
>CAZHIK010000982.1:0-3751 GCA_964532635.1 uncultured Enterobacterales bacterium | reverse complement strand
TCCTGGGCGGGCCAGCCGATGGTGGCCTGGTCGGCCTCGAGCCCGTCACCCCAGCGCGCCCACCAGACCGGCTCGTCTCGCCAGCAGGGCTCGCTGTCCTCGCAGCTGGCCTCGAGCCAGGCTTCGCCGTTGCGGACCACCACCAGCCCCACGGGGGCACCCTCGAGAGCGTCGGCATCCCAGCGCAGGGTGCGCTCGGCGCTGTCACCCCGCTGCAGCAAGACCGCGCCCCCGTCGTCCATGGAGGCCTCGAGTGGATCCGCCGTCGCCTCCACGCTCTGGTCTCCGCCCACCCAGCGGTAGCGCTCCCCAGGGGCCTCGTCGATCCACTGGGCGCCCTCGTCGGCGAGGGAGGTCGCGTCTCCGCTGGCATCGATGCGCTCGATGCGCTCCCCGACGGCCAGCGCCCGGTCGGTCCACACCGCGGCGAAGCCCTCACCGGCCACAGCGCGGAGCACCGGCACAGCCCGTTCAGGCCCCTCTCCGCCCGTGTCGCTGCCCAACGAGTCTCGCTGACCGGAGCCGAGGCAGCCCCAGAGCAGGGATGGGAGGAGTATGGAGGCGATCCGATTCACAGTGCGCTCCGCTGCGGCATGATGCCGCGCTGTCACTCAGCGGAGCCTACCCGATCCTCTGGGGGTGTGCGGCGCCTGCAGCGCCACCTGGCGACGGATGCGCCGAGCCCGTACCGCTCAGTACCCCTCGGGAGCGTTGAGCTCGAGGTACAGCTCGAACTCGTCGCCGCAGACGGAGTAGTCCCAGGCGGGACAGAGCTCGGTGGTGCCGACAGGCTCGCTGTCCAGGCCCGGGGGTGGCTCGGCGCAGGCGCTCCCCTGGGTGATGACGTCCACGGTGTTGGCCGACCAGTCGTTGCCCGCCAGGGTGGCGCTGGCACCGTCGAGGAACAGCCCGGCCCCGTGGCCGTCGCTCAAGGAGTTGCCCTCGAGGTACAGGCCCTGCTCGCCGTCCCAGGTGGGCACACCGCCCCGGGCGTAGACCGCGTCTCCGCAACGCACAAGGGAGCCGCGCACCTCACCCTCGCCCCCGTGGAGCTGGTTGTTCTGCAGCTGGTAGCTCCCAGGGCCCGACAGCCAGACACCGCCCACCGGGTTGCCGGAGACGAGGCTGTCGGTCAGCACGAGGCTGGTGGTCTCACCCTCATCGGCGCTGGCCCAGATACCCACCCCGCCGCCCGCGTTGGAGTCGGACTCGGTGTCGATGATCTCGCTGCCGGCGAGGATCACCGCACCACTCTCCTCGGCCACGACCCCGGCGAAGCGGGTCTGCTCGATGACACAGCCCTCGCAGCTGATCTGGGTGCCCGAGGACATGGCGTACAGGCCGGGGCCCTCGCAGCCCGAGATGATCAGGCCGTCGGCCGACAGCTCGCCCCCCCCGACCACGGCGGCGCCCACACCCACGGTGTAGGCCATGCCGCGCTGGGTGCCCGAGATCAGGACGTCGTCCAGCACCATCACGCTGCCGCTGTCGGAGACCAGCACACCCATGGTGCCGCTGTCGAGCACGTCGCAGCCGCTGGCCTGGAGGCTGGCCCCGATGCCGGCCGCCAGCCCGATGCCGTACTGGCCCTCGATGCCCACCGGGCGGGTCCCCGTGATGACGGTGTCGGTGACCACCGCGTTGGTCCCGCTCTGCAGAGCCGCGATGCCCATGCCAGAGACGTTGGTGATGGTGCAGTCGTCGATCTCCGCGGTGGCCTGCTCGATGACGTAGACGCCCAGGCCACTGGGGACGGCGTCGGACCCGATGGCGTCACGGATGGTGGTGCTCTCGATGCGCACCTGGGTGCCCTCACCGTTGATACCGACTCCGAAGATACGGAAGTCCGACAGCTCGCAGCCCTGCATCGTGACGGAAGCGCCGTGGCCCACCTCGAGGCAGGAGCCGTGCTGGCCGTCGTCGGTGGGCTGGGTGTCGCGGATGACCGTGTTGGTGATGAGCGCCTGGGCACCCTCCTCACCCACGGTGATGCCCGCGTGGGTGTTCTCGACGATCTCGCAGTTGTCCACTGTGAGGGTGGTGCCCTCAGCGGCCTGGATGCCCTGACCGAACAGCCCGGTGCTCCCCGCCAGGGTGCCGTGGATGAGGGTGTCGACCACCTCCACGGTGGTGTAGTTGTCGAAGAAGAGCAGCCCCTGGGAACGATTCCCGGAGATCTCCGAAGACTCGATCCGCAGGCTGGCCCCCTCCACCGCCGACACCCCCACACCCTCGAGGCCCCACGAGGAGTACTGGGAGTCGTGGACCGCCACCCGCCGCAGCGTGGCGTCGGTCCGGGTCTTCTCGAAGTGGGCTCCGGCGACGAAGTTCCCCGAGATCTCGCAGTCCTCGGCCAGCAAGGAGGTGCTGGAGCCAATGTTGTTGGAGGAGACGTACAGGCCCGAGTAGATGTTGTCGGTGATCTTCAGATCGCGCAGGGTCACATCCCCCGACAACACGAACACGCCCACGAAGTTGGCGGCGTGCACATCGATCCCGGAGACCACGAAGACGCTGGCGCCAGCCTCGATGAGCAGGCCGGTGTCGCCCTCGGCCCCCACGCTGGCGTCCAGAACCACCAAGTCGGCACAGCGACCCGCGAGGCTGACATCCGCGTGGTCGCTGGTGACGCTCAGGGTCTCGCCGTAGGTGCCGGCGGCCACGGCCACCAGGCCCCCACCCGCCACGCCCGCCGCGTCGAGGCCCACCTGGATGGAGGTGTAGGGCGCATCCTCGGAGCCATCACCGTCCACAGCGGCGGAGGCATCGACGAAGATCGTGGCGTCGTCCACGGGCAGATCACCCCAGGTCCCGACCCCACAGGCCTCAGGAACGCAGTCCTGTCCATCAGCTACGGTGCCCTCGGCGCAGTCGGGGGGGGTGGTGTCCACAGGCTGTCCGGTGTCGTCCTGCTTGTGCCCCTCACCGCAGCCGAGCAGCGAGATGAGGACCACGAACCACAGCGTACTTCCTGACGTTCGGCGCATGGGACGACTCCTGGGCCGCCCTCTAACCCCTCGTCTGATTTGATCCTTCATGAGATACTGGACCGAATATGACAACGACGCACCACGGCAGCGCTGCACGCAGGTACAAGCTGACCCGCTGCATCGGCAGGGGCGGGTTCAGCGAGGTCTACCTGGCCGAGATGAGCACGCCGTCGGGCTTCGCAAAGACCGTCGCCATCAAGGTCCTCCGCGACGACGTGCGTGAGGTCGAGCAGGTCGCACACCGCCTTCGGGACGAAGCACGCCTGCTGGGGATGCTGCGCCATCGCTCCATCGTGCAGGCCGACGACCTCCTCAGCCTGGCGGGCCGCCCCGCAGTGGTGATGGAGTACATCCCGGGGGTCAACCTCACCTGGCTCATCGATCCCACCCGCTGCGTACACCCCATGCCGGCCACCGTGGCCCTGGCCATCGTCGAGCGGGTGGCCGACGCCTTGGACGCCGCCTACAGCCGCCCCTCCACGGTCACGGGCCTGCCACTCCGGGTACTCCACCGGGACATCAAGCCGGGCAACGTCCGCATCACGCCCGATGGCGAGGTCAAGGTGCTCGACTTCGGCATCGCCCGCTCGGAGCAGCTGAACCGCGAGGCCCACACCCGCAACTTCATGCTGGGATCCATCGGCTACATGTCACCCGAGCAGATCGGCGGAGGGGCCGCGTCGCCTGCCACCGACATCTACTGCCTGGGTGTCATCACCTACGAGGCCCTGGCTCGCCGGCAGATGGGCCTCGCGGGCGAG
>CAZHIK010000981.1:0-3753 GCA_964532635.1 uncultured Enterobacterales bacterium | reverse complement strand
GGTGGCCACCTCGGGGCTGATCAATGCCGCGCCGCCCGACCTGCTGCGGCACTCCACGATGGTGAAGCTCTTCAGCCCGACAGGATCGGCCTCCCGCACCCTGAGAAGGTCCACCCTGGCCAGGGGGGGGAGACCGTCGCGCAGCGCGTGGAGCAGCCCCTCGACAGCTTCGGCGCTGCCCTCTGCGTCGATCTCGACGCCCTCGGTGGTGTTGCTGACCTGGCCGGCCAGCCCCAACTCCCGAGCCACACGGTAGACAAAGGGGCGGAAGCCCACCCCCTGGACCAGGCCCTGGATCTCCAGCTGCACGCGGCGGAGAGTGGGGTCGCCAGGCTGCATCGCGTCGGCTCCGAGGTGAGAAGGCGGCGCCCGGGATACCACAAGGAGCAGGCCGCTGCCAGCAGCTCCGGACAGGGTTTGACCCGAATGTGGAAGCCCTGGCGGATGCCGGGTAACTCGCGCCGGAGACAGATTTTCGCTATCCTCATCGGGCGCCTCACCAGTCCTGCCGCGCAGACCGAAGCGCGCACTGGAGGAAGAGTGGCAGTGGACCTGCAGAAGCTTTCCGGAATCGCCCCACCGGGTGAGCTCCCGCGGGAAACGATCGAGTGGCTCGCGCGATCGTGGACCTCGCACCAGCTCCAGGCGGGCGAGATCCTCTGGAAACAGGGGGAGCGAGCCAACAACCTGGGGTTGCTCTACTCCGGTGAGCTGCAGGTGGTGGTCGATGCGCAGGATATCGGCACCATCCGGCCAGGCCAGCTCTTCGGAGAGGCCACCGCCTTCGCCCCCAACGCCCAGCGCTCCGCCACCCTCCAGGCCGTCTTCCCGTCTGAGGTCCTGCTCATCGAGAACAGCTCGCTATCCCAGCTCCGCCAGGAGGTGCCGAGCTTCTACGACAGGCTCCTCAACCGGGCCCTCGAGGAGATGGCGCGCCGCATCCGCGTCACCGACCACGTGATCTCGAACCTCTCTCCCGGCGACTCGCGCCTGCCGCGACACGGCCCCGGCGACCTGCAGAGGCTACGTCGCTACTTCCGCAAGATCGCGGCCATCAGCAAGCCCCGGTGCAAGCCCCTCCTGGAATCCCTGCCCTTGCTGGGAAGCATCTCCGATGCCGCTCTGGACGAACTCGCGGCAGCATTTCACCCCGAGCCGTTCGAGCGCGGCCAGGTGATCACCCGCGAGGGCGAGGAGGGCAACTCCGCCTTCCTGGTGGGCAGCGGCTCGGTTCGGGCCCTCCGGAGCGTGGAGCGCGCCGGCTCGGAGGAGCTCGTGGTGTTCGAACAGGGCGACCTGTTCGGGCTCATCTCCCTGGTCTCTCCAGGAAAGCGCACCGCCTCGTGCATCGGCAAGGAATCTGGCTGGCTCTTCGCTATCGATCACCGCGCCTACCGTGCCTTGCCAACGGGTGTCCGCCTGGTGTGGAAGGAGTGCCTGGCGTCGCTCATGAGCGTCGAGCTGCGCATCGCGAACGAGCTCGTCGCGCGCTTCCTCGACGGTCGCAGCACCGGGCCTGTCGAAGGCGACGCACTGCGTGAGCTGGTACAAGCAGCCGGTATCAACACAGACAGCAGCGGCGGCGCGTAGCCCCTCGGGAATCAACTTGTCAGATCGCCCCTTCATCCCGTTCCGGAGGCGACCCGTCGCCCTGACGGCGAAGATCGCCTTGGTCATGCTCCTCTCGCTGCCCATCTGCCCGTGGGTGGGAGGAGCCGAGCTGTGGCAACGGATCCAGGCCGTGCGGTCGGATGGCAGCTACGCCGACGCCACCGCCCAGCAGCGCCTGGAGACCCGCAGGCTCTTCGGGGATCTCGTGGCCTGGGCCGCCGCAGGCTCCATCCCGGACGGAGTCGAGGTCCGCGCTCGCTCCCTGGGGCTGACCATGGAGCGAGCCGGCGACGTGGTGGTGCTCTCGCCTCGTGGAGAGGGCAGCCGCGCTGACGGCGTCTTCGCCGTGCGGATCGGCACCGATGTACCCAACCTGATCCTCCAGGCCCCGCACTCCTGGAGCGACATGTACACCGGCCAACTGGGCGCCACGCTCTTCGAAGACGGGCTGGCCCGCGCCGCCTTCTTCAACAACGCCCACCGCAACTCTCCCTCGGCAGGTGATCTGGCCCCCCGCGGTTCCACGGGAACCTCCGACCTCGCCCATCGTCCGTTCTCCATCTTCCAGGCCGCCACCCTCGGCGCCGTGGACGGCCTGGACGCCCCTCTGGTCGTCCAGATCCACGGCTTCGGCTCGAGCCACGGCTCCTTCTCGGCGGTGGTCTCCCGCGGCGCCAGCTGGCAGCCGGCGGTCGAGCTCGCACGGGCTATGGAGCTGCTCGAGGCCGTGCTGACCTCCTTCGGCCCAGTCACCGACGGGGACATCGTGCCCGAGCTCGCCGGTGTCACCAACGCCCAGGGTCGGGCCATCGCCATGCAGGCCCGCTTCCTGCACCTCGAGCTCTGTCACGACGCCAGGATCGCGATGATCGACGACACGGCGCTGCGTGCACAGTTCGGGGACGCCCTCGTCACGCTGGCGGAGAAGGGCCCATGATCCTGTCGCTCGCACTGTTGGCGCTGCAGCCGGTGTGGGCCGGCCACTGGCTCCCCGAGGCCGAGCTCGAGCTGAGCCCCGAGGCCCCCTGGGTGATGGATCAGGCGGCCGAGAGCCGCCGGCTGATCCGGCTCGAGCCTCCGAGCACCCACATCGAGGCGTGGTCCGAGGGATTGCGGGTTCCGCTCGCGGACGGTCCGGACGACACCGTGCTCATCCCAGCTGCCACCACCAGCCGGCTGATCGAGATCCGCAGCGATGCTCCGGTGACCGTCGAGTGGTGGCGCGAGACGTCCCAAGGGGAGGCCGCCAGCTGGGATCGGTACACCGCCGACCTGCGGGTGTGGTCCGAGCGTGGTGGCCCCATCCCCACGGCACCGGCGTCCATCGCGATCCGGGAGTTGGAGTGGACCGCCCGGCGGGACGCCATGTTGGACATGGACGAGCTCGATCCCTCCCTGCTCGTCCAGTGCGCGCTGATCGAGCTGGACGCCCTGCGAGCGCTCACGGACTCCAGCGCCGCCAGGTCCCCCCTCGAGCCGACGGTCCTCGGCATGGATGAAGAGGTGGTCCTGGAGGTCGAGGGTCCTGGACGGGTCGCGCTCCGCACCCGCGCCTCCACCGGTCCCGAGGGCTATCGACGCTACCACCTGCAAGCGGGCCTCGACGACGAGCCCCTCCGCATCCATGAACTGTTCGCCACCGAGGACATCGAGAATCAACCCGGCTGGAGCTGGCCGCGAGAGGTCTCGATCTCGGTACCGCCGGGAGACCACCAGCTGCGCTACGCGCTCGGACCGCACACCGAGTCCGAGCTCCTCATCGCGGTGGAGGGCACCGTCGAGCGACGGAGGCCCTCGCTCCGCGCCGCTCGGGCCACGCTCCCCACCCTCTCCCCTCCAGGCCCGCGGCGCGACACTCTCGGCCCCGTGGGCAGCATGGAGGTCGCCCACCTCACCGGCTTTGGCGATGTCATCGCCCAGGCCACCGCCCTGCTGGGATCAGAAGCGGACGCCCTGGCGCGCGCTCGCCTCATCGAGCACCTGCCCGATCCCAGTGACGCGATGGCCACCTACCAGGCCGTGACCCCCACAGCGATCACCGCGACGGCGCTGGCTCGCCGCTGGGTCGAGCGTCGTGACATGCAGCCCGACGTGTTGCTCGAGGCCGCCGAGCTGCTCCCTCGCGATCCCGCCATGCTCGCC
>CAZHIK010000980.1:0-3753 GCA_964532635.1 uncultured Enterobacterales bacterium | reverse complement strand
ACCAGCTCGCGAGCCTGGAGCGCGGCCTGGACGGCCGAGGGAAGGGCTGGTTCCTGGAGCAGCAGGTAGAGCAGCAGCTCCCGACGGGCCTGGTGCAACACCGGGCCAGACAGCTCGGCCTGTTCGTCGTCGGCCCACAGGCCCGAGATGTCCAGGTGCTCGCGGGTAGCCTCGAAGTCACCCCGCAACAGCAGCGTTGGATCGCCCACCGAGTACAGAGAACCCACCATGGCCCGGAAGTCACCGGAGCTGGCCGCCATGTCGAGCTGGCGACGCAGGGCGAAGACCACGTCGGGGAAGCGGGCCTCCTGATCGGGACTGAGGGTGCGCAGCAGTTCCTGTTCCTCGTCGAGCAGGGCTCGCACGCTCTGCATCCGGATGGCCAGCAGCTCGTCGTCCCGGAGCTTCTGGGTGCGGGTCTCGGCCAGCTGCTCGGCCACGCGATCCAGGCGCGGATCATCCAGGGGGGCGCCCTGGGCCAGCAGCTCGAAGATGCGCTCGTAGTGCGGCACCAGATCAGGCTCGTAGCGCTGCACGATGCGCTGCTGACTGGACTCGAGGCGCTGACGCAGGGTGGACGCGCGGCCGTGGAGCTGGAGCAGCATCTCGAGCTGGTACTCCTGGAGCTCCACCCAGCGCAGCCAGACCAGGATGCGGGCCTGCTGCTCCACCAGCTGCACCTCGGGCAGGAAGGCCGAGTCGTACATGTACTGGTACAGCGGTGGCGCGGTCTCGCGATCGATCTCTTCGAGCTCCCTCACGCGCTCCTCCGTGGGGAGCTCCGAGGGCTCGGCCCTGCAGCCGAAGAGGGAGAGCAGGACAGCGAAGAGCAGGGGTCCGCGCACGCGGGTACCTCCACCCCGCCAGGAAGGGCGGGCGAGGCTCCAGTGTAACGCCTCGAAGGCAAGGGATAACCCCGCGGCTGGAACACACCCCCTCCGGGGGGATAGCAAGAGGCATGACTCGAGCCGGCCAGGGCTTCGCGCCCACCACCACCAGCCTGCGCCGCCAGCTGCTCACCACAGCCGCCGTGGCGCTGCTGTTCGCCCTGGCCACAGCCGCGATCACCTGGCCCACGGCCATGGCGCCCCGCTCGGTGCTGCTGGGTCACCCGGGCAACGACACCTGGAACCACGTCTGGGGCTTCTGGTGGGTGGCACAAGAAGTCCTGGAGCACGGTCGCTGGCCAGGCTGGACCGACCTGATCGCCTGGCCCACCGGCGGCGCGCTGTACTTCATCGATACCTTCAACGCCTTGCTCACCCTGCCCCTTCAGGCCGTCACCGGGCCGGTGGTCACCCACAACGCCATCGTGGCTGGCTCGCTGTGGTTCTCGGCCTTCGCCGCCTGGCTGCTGGCGCGCCACCTCGTACGCTCGGACGCGGCAGCTCTGGTGGCCGGGGCGGCCTACGGCTTCTGCCCCCACATCCTGGCCCAGGCCCACAACGGCATCACAGAGTCGCTGAACATCGGCTGGCTGGCGCTGTACCTGCTGGCCCTGCTGAAGCTGATGGAGCGCCCCACCCTGGCCAGGGGGCTGCTCACCTGGCTGGCCCTGAGTGCCTGCGGCGTCTTCAACTGGTACTACGGCCTCTTCGCGGGCCTCATCACCGTGGTGCTGCTGCTGTGGAAGCTGCGCCACGACCCGCCTCCCTGGGGTGCGTTCCTGCGCAACGGCATCATCGGCGCCGTGGTGGTGGGCCCGCTGGCGGCCGCGGCCCTGTGGGCGCTCAAGAGCTCCATGGACGCACCGGACGCCCTGGTCAACCGCGACGCCGACTTCGTCTGGAACTCGCTGCTGTACCACAACATGTCGGACCTGCAGTGCTTCTTCAGGCCTGGGCACTTCTACAGCCCGGACCTCAAGGTTCTCTACGGAGAGGAGCTGCTGATCGTGATCTATGTGGGCTGGGCACTGATGATCATGGCCGCCGCTGCGCTGATGATGATCAAGCCCCGGCGCGAGCTCTGGCCGTGGCTGACGGTGGCGGTCATCTTCTGGATCTTCGCCCTGGGTCCCTACTTGTACGCCTTTGGCGACTACGTCGAGCTGGGCGGACGACGCCTGCCGCTGCCCTTCCTGGCCTTCTTCGAGGCCCTGCCCCTGTTCTCTCGCATCTCCCACCCCTTCCGCTTCGTGATCGGCGTGGAGCTGGGCCTGGGCATCGTAGCCGCCTGGGGCCTGGCGCGGATCACCGCTCGACGCCCGGCCTGGCAAGCCTGGGCCGTGGGGCTCGCGGCGGCCACGTTGGTGATCGCCGAGACCTGGATGGCCTCCCCCGTGCCCCTGCCCGTGGCCACCTCCCAGGCCCGCCTGCCCGACGGCTACGCCTTCGTGATCGAGGACGAGACCGAGGGGGCGGTGCTCGATCTGCCCATCGCCTTCCCCCTGCTGGAGCGGGCCGTCTACAACTGGTACCAGGTTCACCACGGGCGCCCGATCCCCTACACCCTCAACGAGCCGCTACCACCGGGCCTGCGCCACAACCAGCTCTCCCGCTTCCTGCTGGACATCGAGGCCGGCCGCGCGCGCCTGCTCCCGCGCACCCTGCCCGACCTCGAGCTGGTGACCAGCTCGCGGGTACTGGCCCGGCAGGACTACCGCTGGGTGGTGGTCCACAACCGGCTCTACCCCGAGCTCAAGCGCGACCAGATCCACGCGGTCCTCAACGCCGTCATGGGCCCACCAGCCCATGACGACGACGAGCTGACCATCTACCGGGTGCCATGAGTTCGGCGGCCCGCAAGGTCCTGCTGGTCGGCCTGGAGATCCTGCTGGCGTGCCTGCTGGCAGGGCTCGCCGCCTGCCTGCTCACCTGGCCCATGCCCATGGCCATGGACCAGGTGGTGGTGGGCGGCGGTGAGCTGGGCGGCTGGCTGTGGCGGTACTGGTGGCACTCCCTGGAAGCAGACGCTCTGACCACCGCAGATCTCCCCATCGGCGAACGCTGGTCGCAGCTGGTGGCCCTGGGCCGCTACCCCGAGACAGGCAACATCCTCGACGTGCTCTTCATCACCTGGCCCCTGTCTCGCGTGTTGGAGTTCCCGGCCCACTACAACGCCAAGGTATTGCTGATCCTCGTGCTCGACGGGCTGTGCGGCTACGCCCTGGCCCGCCACTACACCAAGGACCGCCTCATCGCCCTGGCAGCCTGCCTGGTGGCCGTGATCAATCCCCTGAACATCCAGGACATCAACGGCTCGGGGCTGCGACAGTGCGTGCTGTGGTGGATGCTGCTCTACCCGGTCTTCCTCGACCGCGCGGCTCGCGGACGGCGCATCTGGGACGCCGTGGCCGCCGGTCTCTGCCTGGGCCTGGCCGCCGCCTGGTACTGGTTCTACGGGCTGATGGCCGGGGTCTTCACCGGCATGTACCTGGTCTGGTTCCTGCTCGCGGGCCAGCTGCCCTGGCGCAGCCTGTGGCGCTGGGTGCTGCCCCTGGGAGTGGTGGCGCTGCTGACCTCGTGGCCCTTCGTGCGGCCCTACTTCAACAGCACCGAGGCGGGGATGACCTCCCTGCCCGAGCTGTCCTTCTTCCTGCCCTTCCCCCGCTACGACACCATCGCCGAGGCCCCACTGCGGCCCGACACCTACGAGGAGAACGTCCTCGCGTCGCTGCACCGCACCATCCGCTCGTCCTGGGCCGCCGACTACATCGTGCGACCGTCCGTCGGGGAGCGGGCGTGGCCCCTGGTGGTGATGCTGGCCGGAGCGCTACCGGTCGTCCTGTTCCGCCGCAAGCGCCTGTTCTGG
>CAZHIK010000979.1:0-3758 GCA_964532635.1 uncultured Enterobacterales bacterium | reverse complement strand
GGTGGTGTGAGATGGCGCCCACGCCGCCACCGGGCAACCGAGCACTGCTCATCGGGGTGATCGTCCTGGCCGTCGGCGCCTTCGTCGTCGGTACCTCCCGCTGGAGCTACGACCTTGTCAACCGCGACACCGTGATGGACGACGGCGACGACCGCGAGCGGGCCCCCTCCTACACCGATCTGCGCGGGACCCCGCGCGGCACGGGCTCGGGCTGGGCCGAGGGCCTCGAGAAGCTGCGCGAAGACCAGCCCGGCCTGCTGGACGAGGTGTTCTTCGACGGCACCGACCTGGACGGCGACCTGGCGGACCGCGCCGACCGCAGGGCTTTCGACGGCGCGCCTCCGGTCATCCCCCACGGCTGCGGCCAGCTCGCCGCGCCCTCCTGCCTGGAGTGCCACGAGGAGGGAGCCCGGTTCGACGGCCGCATCGCGAGCCCCATGTCCCACGAGGAGCTGCCCTCGTGCACCCAGTGCCACGTGCCCTCCGAGCACTTCGAGCACAGCGCCGAGATCGCCATGGACCCGCGGGAGGTCGACAACTTCTTCGTGGGCATGGAGTCGCCGACCGCCGGCCCCCGTGCCAGCGAGATCGCGCCCCCGCAGATCCCGCATCGCTTCCACATGCGTGAGCGCTGCGACTCCTGCCATGGGGTCAACGGCCGCGCGGCCATGCGCTCCAGCCACCCCGCGCGCTTCAACTGCACCCAGTGCCACACCACCCTGGCGGATGTGGACATGCGGCCGGGAGGGTTGACGCTCTGGTAGCCACGAGCCTCTCGGATCGGGCTCACTCCCCAGGAGCCGGCGTCACCCACAGGGGCGTGGTCCAGGCCATCTCCTGGTCCGCCTGGGTGACGCGGGCGTAGTACCAGGCCTCGCTGGGCAGGGGGTCGGGATCGGTCCAGGCGATCTCGATCTCCGCGCTGCCCGCTGCGCCAGGCTCCCTCAGCATCACCTCGCCGTTGCGCAGGATCTCCGTGAGTACGATCTCCGCTGTGCCCTCGGCCCGCACGGTGAGCTCGATGGGCCCATCAGCCGTGACCACCTGACCCATGAAGCCGCCCTCGCCCTCGAGCGCGACGACCATGCGTTCGCCCGTGGTGGCGAAGGTGCGCCTGGCCTTCAGGGCCTCCCAGATGCCCTCGCGGGTGAGCTCGGTGGCGTAGACTCCCGCCAGGCCGCCGCCGGGGATTGTCGGCTGCCCGTGGTGCCTGCGCAGCCGGGTGGGCATGATCTCGGTGCGCGAGGACTCGGGGCGGGTGGTGTCGTTGCCGCCCCAGCCCGTGTGCGAGTCCGTGGACCCGATGAAGCCGAAGCGGTGGCCCAGCCCCAGGGCGTACTGGACGTCGTGCTGCGTGCCGACGTCCTCGGGCAGGTAGGCGTTGTAGATCACGTGGGGCGCGTCGGCGGCCTCGGAGTTGCCGTGCGAGGAGTAGATCTCCACGATGGGCTCGTGGGCCTCGCTGTAGTGCTCCCAGCGGAAGGCCGGCACCGGACCTCCCAGGGGGTGGTGGGGGATGGAGATGGCCTCGTACGGCTCCATCAGCGCCCAGAGCTCTTCGGGCGTGTCGGCCTCGGGGTTGTCGTGCTGCCAGGCCACGTCGGGCACGTCGCCGAGGAAGTAGACGTTGCGGTGCCCCCACGCCTGCTCGGAGTCGTCCCAGAAGTCCCGGTCGATGCCCAGCAGGTGGCGGAACAGCTCGTAGTGGCCTTCGCCGCTGGTCCACTCGTAGGCCTTGAAGGTGACGAAGCTGCCCGGCTCGTAGTACCTGTCGGCCAGCCGGCAGGCGCGACGCCACAGGTGCGGGTTGTCCCCCACGCCGTTGGGTGAGTCGTGGTCGGTGAGCGCTGCGAAGTCGAGCCCGGCGATGTCGCGGGCGTACTCGTAGTAGTGGCGGGGCGAGACGGCGCCGTAGAGCCTGGCGTCTACGGACAGGTGCGAGTGGCCGTGGAGCTCTCCGAAGTAGACCCCCAGCTCCTGGCCGTGCACCACCCGTTGGATGGGGTCCCGCGGAGGGGCCGGGGTGAGGGTTCTCAGGGGCATCCGCTCGATGGTGAAGCGGCCCGCCACATAGGCCAGCGGGTACATGCCCATGGCCAGGAAGAAGTAGCCGCCCACGAGCACGGCGAGCACGGTGGACAGGCGTCCGGCCGGAGGAGCCGCGCGCCGGCGCAGGCCCCTGGCCAGGCCGATGCCCAGCAGGACGCTCGAGACCAGGCTGAGCGTGCCGGAGGGAACGAAGCGGACCGCGAGCGCCAGCCGGAAGACGACCTCGCCCGCTCCGGCGATGCAGGCGGCGAGGCCCACGGCGTACCAGGCCCGGCCCAGGCGGCCGGCGGCCAGCAGGCCCATGGCGAGGGCCAGGCCCAACAGCAGCACCGGCAGGAAGCCCTCGTGCAGGCCGGCCTGGAACGGCAGGTAGAGCCAGGACCAGCTCACGCGGGGCAGCAGGACCATCACGACGGCGCCGGTGAGGGCGGCGAGGGCGTAGGCTGCTGCTGCGACTCTGGGCACGAAAGACTCCTTGGTTGTTGGTGATTCGATATCGCGTTCGCGCCGGCCTGGTGTGCGGCCCGCCCCTCGTCCGCGTCTGACTGCGCGTCCCGCTCGAGCGAGCAGCAGCGGGACGAGGCTCGCAGGGCGTCCAGGTACTGCCCGATCCATCCGTCGAAGGCGGCCAGTAGACGGTCCGCGATGGCACCTTCGGCTTCGAGCGCGGTCTCCACAGCCCGGAGGTTCGAGTCCGATACCCGCTGGACCATCCAGGCGAGGACGCCCGCCCCCCTGGGGCGAGCGCGCACGTCGTGAAGCCGAGCCAGGTCACCGCAGTCTTGTTGGCCGCCGTGCCTCGTGCATCGCGTCGGCCACGCTGGGTCGTGGCCTCTTCCAGCAGTCAAAACTGGAGGCAGAATGACTATGCCGTCGGGGACGGAATCTTGACTGGTTGTGCCCCCGGGTGGTGCGGCGCCCTGGCGGTGGATGAAGGAGCGGCGGGCACAGTGGGCGGATCCGATCCGCTTCGAGCAGGCGCCTGCCCGCATGGCATGATGGCCCTGCAGGAGGGAGTCATGCACCTAGCGCTCGTTGGCCTCGCCGTGTCGGTCTCCGCGCTCGCCGGTCCCAGTCAGCGGGACCTGGTCGAAGCGCACGATCGGATCAGCACGGGTCGCCCGGAGGAGGTCGTGCGCACGGCGTCGGCTTGGCTGGTCGAGAATCCGTGGGACCTCTCCTTGCACCGCGTCTACATCCACGCCGGGCTGGGTGGCCTGCGGGAGGGGCCCGCCCTCGACCGTCAGTACCGGGCCTGGATGGACGCCGAGCCCGAGCGGCCTGAGCCCAAGGTCGCGGTGGCGATGCTGCTGGCGCACGCCCACCGTCGGCCGGGGACGTGGTGCGACGAGGTGGAGACCCTGCTGGCGGAGCCGCTGCCCGAGGATGCGGCGGTGCGCTACTGGGCCCTGCGTACGCGCTACGAGGTCCGCAGGGACTGTCCGGGCGATCGCGACACGGACAGAGCGGCGCTGATCGAGCTGGGAACCACCCTCCCGCTGGCGTGGCCCTACGCGTTGCGTCTGCGTCTACTGAACGGACCGGTGGACGCCTCCCTGGCCGACGATCTCGCCGTCCTGTGCGCCGAGCAGCCTTGGAGCTTGTCGTACGCTGGCAGCTTGTGGTCCAAGAAGCGCGAGGGCGACGCGCTCGGGCGCGCTCGGGAGGAAGCCCTCGAGACGGCCCGCCGGTACGCGGAAAGCGACGAT
>CAZHIK010000978.1:0-3765 GCA_964532635.1 uncultured Enterobacterales bacterium | reverse complement strand
CGGTGGTGAAGCGACTGCCCGAGCGGCCAGCAGCGCTGATCGGTCGCCTACTCGGTGGCCTGATGGACGGCCTGGCGGCCATGGCCCGCCCCCGTGACATCGCCGCGGCCATCGCCGTGTCGTTGGTGCTGTGGTTCAACGGTGCGCTGTCCATCTACGTGCTGTTCCAGGCCTTCGACATCCCCCTGCCCTTCGGCGCCTCGGCCTTCACCGCGGTCGCCCTGGCGCTCACGGTCGTGCTTCCACAGGCCCCAGGCTTCGTGGGAGTCTTCCACATGGCCATCGAGAAGACCCTGGTGCTCTGGGGGCTCGCCGCCACGCCCGCCAAGGGCTTCGCAGTGGTCCTGTGGGGTGTCAGCTTCCTGCCGGTCACCCTGTTGGGTCTGGTGGCGCTGTGGAGGGAGGGGATCTCGCTGGGTACTTTGCTCGTGCGTGACAAAGCTCACGTTGCGAGCCCGACCACCCCGTGCGACAATCCATAGCAAGTTTCACCACCGGCCGACGTGCATCTGCACGTCACAACGGAGGGCTCCCCATGAAGAAGCTCCTGCTTCCCGCCATGCTGCTGGTCGGCTGCGCCGTACCCACGGTCGACCTGCCCTTCGACAGCGATCGCGACGGCCTACTCGACGACGAAGAGGCGGACTTCGGCACCGATCCCAACCTTCCCGACACCGACGTGGACGGCTGGGTGGACGGCGACGAGCTGAGCTCCTTCACCGATCCCCTCGACCCGGACGATCATCCCTACACCGGCGGCTGGCCCATCGGCGCCTGCCGCGACGCCCACGAGGGTGAGTCCACGGCCTGGCAGGTGGGCGCCATCGTCCAGAACACCGCACACCCCGATCAGTACGGCGACACGGTCCGCATCCACGACTTCTGCGAGCAAGCCTTCCTGTTCACCTACTACGCGGAGACGTGAGGCCTCTGTGGTGATGCGCAGGGTGCGCTCAACTACCGCAGTCAGTACGCCGACCAGGGCCTCTTCGTGGTCATCGCCGCCGCCGCCTCGGATCTCGGCGCGCTCGCCGACTCCATCGACAACGTGGTCCCCATCATCGACGACGGCGACATGGGCCTGTACTACTCCGCCAGCGCAGAGATCTGGCTCGTCGCACCGGGCGGCGAGATCGTCGCCTCGGGCACCTACGCCAGCGACATCAGCGCCGAGGACATCGAGTCGGTCCTTCCCTAGCTCTCCCGGGGGCGCAGGCCTTACCGTCGCTTGACCACGCCGGTGGGGTAGCTGCGGAGTGAACGCGCTAGGGTGAGTCGGGCGTCCTCACGCCGACGCCCCTGGCATGCCAGCGATCCCGAACCCCGACCTCCACCCGTGGGAGTCTCCGTGTCGCGCATCGTACGACTGCTCACCTGTCTCGCCGCTCTCCTCTTCGTCGCAGGCCCACTCCGGGCCGAGACCCAGGTCGTGCCCTCGGGACCGGCCCTGGGAGACGGGCGCACAACCACCACGGTCAACCTCTACCTGCCGGACTGGGTCGAGGGCGAGCGCTTCAAGCTCAAGCCCGACGAGGGCCGCGCAGGCCAGATCGTCGTGGGCACAGACGGGCTGGTCAACTTTCCCTACACCCCACCTCGCGTGGTCAAGCCGAAGGTCGTGGGCTTCACCCTGATCCGCAAAGGCGGCAGCGCGGGCGAAGATCGCTTCGAGCTGCAGCTGGTGCCCCCCTACCAGGGTGACCTGCAGCTCAGCTTCGATCCTCCCCAGCTGTTGGCCGGCGGCGACACCGCCCTGGTGCGGGTGACCCCGTCGGGCGACACGCCCCAGGCGGCCGACGCCCGTCGCTTCCTGCTCTCCGCCTCCGCGGGCGAGCTGGCAGCGGCCATGCCCGCTGGCGACGGCTCATGGGTGGCTCGCTACACGCCCCCCGCCTCCGTCGATGGGGCGCGCACCGTGATCGTCACCGCGGCCGATGCGGCCGCTCCGGACCTCATCTACGGCTGGGCCGCCCTGCCCATCCGGGTCAAGCAGTCCGTGTCCGTCAGCGTCCAGCCCGACGCCAACACCATCCTCACCGTCGGCGACAAGCAGTACGGCCCCCTGCAGGCCTCCCCCGCCGGCACTGTGGCCTTCGACGTCGAGCTGGACCCCCGCCAGCCCACCGGCTCGGTCCAGGCCGTCACATCCACGGGCGAGAGCACCAACCTCCAGATCGATCTGCCGCAGCCCGACTACGGCCGCATCGGCTTCCTGCCCTTCCCGGCCGGCATCCCCGCCGATCCGGTCAACGCCACGCTGCCCGTGCGGGTGGTGGCCACCGATCTCACCGGCGGCCCCCTGAGAGCCTCCATCCCCACAATCCACGCCTCCATCGGGCAGATCGGGACCGTCGAGACCTCCCCCGTACCGGGTGTCTACGAAGCCAAGTTCACGCCGCCATCGGATCCGGGCGAGGTGACTTTCACCGCGGAGCTCGACGGCGCCAAGGTCACCGCCAAGGTCGAGCTGCTTCCACCCATGACCCGCCTGCGCCTCGAGGCCGAGCCCGCCGAGCTGCCCGAAGGTGTCCGGGACTTCACCATCACCGCCCGGGTCCAGGACAGCGGCGGCGCCAGCATCGCGGGCCGCATGCCGGATCTGAACGTCGAAGGCGCCACCGTGCGCTACCGCATGAAGGACAACAACGACGGCACCTACACGGGCACCTGGCGCCTGAACCGCGATGTGGAGTCGGCCTTCCTGCTCGGCGTTCCCCCGCTGAAGGCCTCGGGCCTGCCGCCCTACCGCTTGCTGGTCTGGCCCCGCCAGTCGGCGATCCCCGCTGGCGGCGGCGGCAAGCTGCCCGTCACCATCGCAGCGCTGGACCGCTACGGCCTGCCCGTCCCCAACGTGGACATCAAGCTGGCCGTGCCCGTGGGCGACGCCGCGCTTCCCGCCAACACCAAGACCAACGACCAGGGCCTGATCCAGGCCGAGATGGCGGCAGGTGAGATCCCGGGCCTGGTGACCCTGCGAGCAGAGGCCGCCGGCCTGGTGGCCGAGGCCCCCATCTTCCAGGTGGTCCAGGGGGAGCTGGCACCTCCGGTACAGCCCGGCGGCGACACCGACTACCTCCAGGCCCTGGCCCTGTGGCGCTCCGCGGTCACCACCCTGCACGTGGCCAAGGAAGGCGCTGCCCCCGAGGCCGGGCCTCCGGCCATGGTCCAGGTGGTCACCGTGCCTCCGTTCACCACACCAGGCGCCGCGATCCTGGTGACGGTCCGGGTCTCGGACGCCTCGGGCATGGCCATGCCTGGCCTCGAGCTCGAGCTCAACTCCAGCTTGGGCACCGTGGGCGCTATCACCGACAATGGCGACGGCTCCTACAACGTCCCCGTCCAGCTGGCTCCCGGACAGGACGGGCCCTTGACCCTCACCGCCACCGCCGGTGACATCACCAGCCCGCTGCTGCTCCCTACCCTGGCCCAGGCCGGGAACGTGGGCGTGGTGGCCGGTGCTGGGGCCGGAGGCGGCGGACAGTCCGCCCAGGGCGGAGGGGCGGGCACCCCCCGGGTGCGGCAGCCCAGCGCTCCTGGCGCCATCGGTGGCCCCGCTGTGGCTCGCATCTACGGTGGCCTGTCGCTGCTGGCCCACGACTACGCCATGGAGGGCACCGGCGAGGGCACCACTCCCGCCGAGGCCAGCTACGTCAACGGCAACTTCCTCAAGGGCCAGTTCGGCGGCGCGCCCTCGGTGCTCGGGGGCGGCTGGGTCAAGATCGGACAGTCCCCCTTGATGATCGAGCTCGAGGCCTCGGCCTGGAT
>CAZHIK010000977.1:0-3765 GCA_964532635.1 uncultured Enterobacterales bacterium | reverse complement strand
CGTCAGTTCGCCTCGACCGACCCGGCCCAGCCCATCCAGCTGGTGGATGGCGTCGAGGTGCTGCTCGACGGCCGCCTCGAGCTCCGCGGCACCGCGAGCACCCCGCGGGTCCACCTGCAGGGCTCCGCGGTCTTCGACGTGGCCCCCGGCTCGGTGGCCAGCTTCGAGCTCAGCAGCGCCGCGGCCGATGTCCAGGTCATCGGAACCCGCTTCGCGGTCGAGGAAGCCTCCGAGCACACCCTGGTACAGGTGGAGCGCGGCGAGGTCGCGGTCCAGTGCCAGGCGGGCGATCAGGCCACCCTCGAGCAAGGCCAGGACATCCACTGTCCCAACGCCAACGGGCTGCACATGGAGGCCCAGCTGCTGCGCATCCAGGGTGCTCCGGCCGACCAAGCCCTGCCCCTGGTGGACGCGGCCCTGCTGTTCCCCGACTTCGCCCTGCGCGAGCGGCTCGAGGTCATGCGCATCGAGCTGCTGATCGAGCTCGCTCGGTACGACCAAGCCGACCTGGAGATCGAGGCCTACCTGCGGCGCCCTGGAACCGCCCACACCGACGAGGTCCTGCAACTCGCCGAGCGGCTCCCCACCGCGCCCTGATATCCTCGGCATGCCATGCCGACGCGCCTCCTCCCCCTGCTGCTGCTGAGCACCCTCACGGCCTGTGAGCCACGCCGGGTGGTGGTGGCGGTGGCCGACACCGGCACCGGGTACGAGGCGGAGCCCTGCCCTCACCTGCACCTGTCCACCGGCTCCCTGAGCTGGGAGGGCGCCTCCACGGACGGAACCACCCCCCAGACCATCGGGATGACCAACCTCTGCGTGGGCAGCGGTGACCTCACCATGGTGATCTCGCTCCAGCCGCAGAGCTCGGATGCGTTCACCTTCGTGGTGGGAGAGACCACCCAGGCACCGGGGGACAGCTCCGTGCTGGTGGCGAGCTTCTCACCCAGCGATCTCGAGCACCACAGCGGCATCATCCAGGTGGCCACCAACGCCCCCGTCGAGGGAAACGCGCTCATCGCGCTGTCCGGTCAGGCCGTGGCCGACGCCGACGGCGACGGCCACGACGCCCTGGGCGTCGGGGGCGACGACTGCAACGACACCGACGCCGACATCCACCCCGGCGCCGAGGAGATCTGGGCCGATGGGGTGGACAACGACTGCGACGGCACCGTGGATCAGCTCGGGCCCGACAACGCCGTCGCCTGGCTGCGGGGCAGCCCGGAGGAGCTGCTGGGCTACCGCAGCTCCCTGAGTGTGGGCGACCTGACCGGTGACGGTGTGCTCGACGTCATCGCCGGGGGCATGCATGCGGGCACCGAGGACGACAGCCAGGGGGCCGTTCGGGTGCTCGACGGCACGGAGTACACCAGCTGGGCTGGAAGCATCGAGGGCTACGAGGTGGCGCTGGTCCAGGGCGCAGCGGCCGAAGCCCGCAGTGGCAGCCTGGACCCCCACCAGGGCGACCACAACGGCGACGGCGTGCACGACCTGTTCATGGTGGGCAGCGACGTGATCAACGCCGACGACGGCAACAAGGCCGGTGCGGTCTACCTGGGCGGTGAGGCGCTGCTTGGAACCCTCGGCCCGGACGACGCCTGGGTCACCCTGAGCGGCAGCGACTCCCTCACCAGCATCACGGGCCTCGGCAGCATCGACCTGGACGGCGACGGTCTGGACGAGCTGTTCCTGGGTGACTGGTACAGCGGTCTGAGCTACCCCGGCCGGCTCTACGGTCTGCTGGGTGCCTCGGTGGCCTCTGGCGGTGACTGGGCCTTGCAGTGGGACCACGACCAGTCGTGGCACGGTGGAAGCGGCGACGACCGTCTCGGCTGCGCCCTGGGCGGCGGCGACCTGGACGGCGACGGCTACGACGACCTGCTCGTCTCCGCGCCCAACGCCGACGTCGGGGGTGAGGACAGCGGCTCGGTCTTCCTGCTGCAGGGCGCCGCGAGCCCGCTCCCCGACGGAGCGGCCGAGGCCTGCTACCTGCTGCAGGTCCACGGCAGCAGCGCCCACGCCCGCCTGGGCTGGCTGGCCCGCCCCCAACTGGCCGACTTCGACGGAGACGGCGCCACGGACCTGGCGGTGTCAACACCTTCCCTGGGCACGGTGCACCTGTGGCTCGGGGCCTCGGCCCTCGAGGGCCTGGTGGCCAGCACCACCGCAGACATCCAGATCCTGGGTGAGGGCGCCGACGGCTTCGGCCTGGGCCTGCTCCAGGCCGATGCAGATGGAGACGGGACCTCCGACCTGGTGGTGGCCGCCCCGGACCACGACGATCCCTCCGACGCGTCCGCCAACGCCGACCAGACCGGGGAGGTCTACGTCTTCACGGCCCGCGACCTGAGCCCAGGCGAGATGGGCTCGAGCGAGGCCACCTCCGTGCTGGGGGGTGTGTCCGAAGCGGACCTGTTCGGCCTGTCCATCACCCTGGGCGACCTCAGCGGCGACGGCCAGGCCGAATTGCTGGTGGCCGCTCCCAACGCCGGCTCCACACAGCAGGGCTACATCTGGATCTTCGACGGGGGGTGATCCCCGGCGTCGTCAGGCCCCGGTCAGCCCTCGCACCACCACACTCGCACATGCGAGCCCGAAGGCGCCGGTGACGAAGCCCGCAGTGCCGTAGATCACCCGCCGCTGCTCACAGGTGTGGTGCTCCCGAGGGCCAGGGCACATGCAGCGGAAGCCGCGGCCACCGTCGTAGGCTGGGGAGATGGGCTCCCGGATGGGCTCGAGGCTGTAGACCGCCGGGATGCCCCAGGGGCCCTCCCGATCGAAGCCGTGGTGCCGCCGCAGCAGCTTCCGCACCATGGCCGCCAGAGGGTCCAGCCGAGTGCTGGCGAGGTCGTCGGTCCGGATGGCGGTGGGATCGATGCGCCCCGAAGCCCCCGTGGCGCAGACCACGGGGATGCCCCGCTGGCGACAGGTGGCCAGCAGGTGGCACTTGGTGGTGATGTTGTCGATGGCGTCCACCACCCAGTCCACCGAGGGTGCATCGCGGGGACCCAGCAGCTCGTCGGCGCACTCGGCGTCGTAGAAGCGGGGGATGGGCTCCGCGTGTACCTGAGGGTGGAGGCTGTGGATGTAGCCGGCGAGCACCTCGACCTTGGGCTTGCCCGCCGTGCCCTCGCGGCTCTGGATCTGGCGATTGACGTTGGTGGCGCAGATGACGTCGAAGTCCACCAGCCCGAGCCACCCCACCCCGCCGCGGGCCAGGGCCACGGCCGCGTGGGAGCCAACACCACCCACGCCCACCACCAGCACCCGCGCACCGAACAGCCGCGCCATGCCGGCATCGCCCACCAGCCGCCCCAGGCGGTCGAAGCGGCGGTGCAGGCGGTAGTGCTCGTCGAAGGACGGCAGGGGTTCGTCAGCCATGGACGCGCCTCCTGATGCGCAGGCCCAGCAGGCCCAGCAGCCCCAGCAGCCAGCCAGCCCCGGTGGCCGAGCGGCTGCTGCAGCCCGCGCAGCCGCCGTCGATGAAGCGCTCGCGCCCCTGCATCACGCGGGTGGGCGCGCCCTCGCTGCTGTCCGTGGCGAGACAGTCGGCCCGGCCGACGGGTTCGTCCTCGTCGTAGGCACAGGTCAGGAACCAGATCTTCTCCGCGGGGCCTTCGTAGAAGGCGCTGAACTCGTGCACCCCTCCGGAGACGTCCTCGATCGCCACGATCTGGTCCTGGGCCACCAGGCCCCGCGACTGCTCCACGATCTGCAGTCCCAGCGAGCCGCGCTGCGGCCAGATGTCCTCGCCGTAGCGCACCC
>CAZHIK010000976.1:0-3777 GCA_964532635.1 uncultured Enterobacterales bacterium | reverse complement strand
ATGGAGCCGGCCCCCGCGGAGGGGTTGTTCTGGCCGAACATACCGGAGAAGCCGAGCTGCAGGTAGGTGGCTTCGTTGACGTCCCAGTAGTTCTTGAGCCGGAGCAGGCCGACGGGGGTGTGGAAGGGCTCGGCCGAGAACAGGGTGGGGCTGTCGCCGTCCATGATGGCGAAGGTCAGCTCGTTGGCGTGGGCCCACAGCTTGGGCATCAACCAGGTGCCCGTGAGGCCGTTGCCCGTGAAGCCACCGGCCCCCAGCAGGTTGACGGCTTCGGGGTACTGGGTCTGGTCGAGGTCGTGCTCGTGGCCGCGCTGCACAGTGCCGAACCACGGGCGGAAGCGGCCGAAGGTGAGAGAGACGTTGGGGATCAGCCCGAAGTAGGTGACGTAGACCTCTTCGAGGTTCACCGGCGCGTCGGGATCCGGGAAGAGCTCGAAGGCGACCTTGGCCAGGGAGTATGGATCGAGCACGCTCTGCATGTGCACGCCGAAGGCGCGCACGGGCATGGCGGCGCCGTAGGGTGTGCCGTTGCGCAGCTCGTCGTCGATGGGCAGCTCCCAGAGCAGGTCGCCAGAGATGGAGATCTCCGGGTTGGTCTTCTGCAGGGCGCGGCCGGCGGCGATGAAGGTGCGATCTTCGGGGCGTTCCTCTTCGGCCGGGGCCAGGGCTGTCATCTCGGCTTTCTCGAGCAGCTCGGCCAGCTCGTCCTCGTCCAAACGATCGGACAGGGCCTGGAGCTGGGCCTCGAGCTCGGTGATCTTGGCTTCGAGGGTGGCGGTCTCGTCGGTCTCTTCCGCGTCTTGCGCCCAGGCAGCGGTGGGGCCTGCAGTGGTGACGAGGAAGAACAAGGCGGTGGACGTTGCGGGCTTCACTGGGACGGTCCTCGGGGTGAGCCGGGCCGTCCGCAAGCACCGTGCCAGGTAGGAACAGATCGCCTGTGTGAGCGCAAAGTGGAGGGAGAACGCCCTGTGTCCGAGACTCGCGGGGCGCGTCCAGTCCAGCCCTGTGCTCCATGCGCGACGGCGTGCGTAAGGCGCTTACGTGTTCCGTCGAGGTCCGCGTTGCGACGCTCCTTGGCGCAGCGGCGCCACTCTGGGATGATGGGGTTCCCCCCGAGGTGCGCGTTGCAGGCTGTGCTGGCGGTGCTGGGCAAGGAGCTCAAGGAGGCGTTCCGCGACGCCAACGTGCTGCTGTACTCGGTGGCGTTCCCCCTGCTGCTCTACCCCCTGCTGCTGTGGGGGGCGGTGCAGCTGCTGGTGCTGCAGGCCGGAGTGGTGGAGCGGCAGGCGCCGCGGGTCGAGGTGCACGCTCCTCCCGCCATCACCGCCGCGCTGCTCGAGCCCCCCGTGCTGCCCGCGGGCGGCGGCCGCGACGCGCTGTTGGCGGGGGACCTGGACGCCGTGGTGGACAGCGACGACGCGGGCGCCATCTCCATCGCCTACCGCTCCACCCGCGGGCGCTCGGAGCGGGCCCGGGACCTGCTCGAGGAGCGGCTGGACCACCAGCGCGATCTGGCCCTCGAGGCCATGGCCGTGCAAGCCGGCTTGCCCACCGACGCGCTGTGCCCGTGGCCCATCCTCTCCACGGACGATGCGGGCGACGAGCGCGTGGTGCTGGACGCCATGGCCAGGGTGATCCCGCTGATGGCCCTGATGACCCTGATCATCTCCATCATCTACCCCATGGTGGAGGTCATCACGGGGGAGCGGGAGCGAGGGACCCTGGAGACCACCATGGTGGCGGCGGTGCCCCGCTGGGCGGTGGTGGCGGGCAAGCTGCTGTGTGCGTCCATCACGGGGATCCTGGCCATGCTGGGCAACGGCCTGGCCATCTGGGCCACCCTCAGCGGCCTGACCGCGGGTGCCGAGGGCGATCTGGTGGACCTGGGCGCGGTGCTGAACCTCGAGGTGACCCTGTCCGTCCTCGCGTTGGTGCTGCTGGCCCCGGCCGTCGCAGCCTGGATGGGCCTGGTGCTGCTGCCGGCTCGCAGCTTCGAGAGCGGCCAGAACCGGGGCACCATCGTGATGACCTTCTGCCTGGCCCTGGCGGTGCCTTGCATGATCGCGGGGCTCGAGCCGGGCTGGATCTGGGCCTGGGTGCCGGTGGGCGGCACGGCCATGGCGCTACGCGGCGCCATCATGGGGCAGCTTGGCCTGGGCCCCATCCTCATGGCTGGCGGGATCAACCTGATCCTCGCGGCCGTGGGCCTGCTCCTGGGAGGCCGAGTGCTCTCCCGGGAAGACTACCTCTTCGGGCACGCCACCCCCCGGTGGCTGGCCTGGCTGGAGTTCCGACGATGATCGAGGTTCGAGGGCTCACCAAGCGCTTCCACAGCCCGCGGGTGGTGACCGCCGCGGACGACGTCTCCTTCCGCTGCGAGGCTGGCGCCATCTTCGGACTGCTGGGTCCCAACGGCGCGGGCAAGACCACCACCCTGCGCATGCTGGCCACCCTGCTGGCACCCGATGAGGGCACCGCCACGCTGAACGGCTGCGAGGTGCGGGGCGATCCCGCGGGCGTGCGGGGCTCCATCGGGTACGTCAGCACAACCACGGGGCTGTACGGGCGGCTGACGGCCCGGGAGATGATCACCTACTTCGCTCGCCTGCAGGGGGTGGCCAAGCCCCGGGAACGCACCGAGGAGCTGGTGGAGGCCTTCGGCATCGGTCCCTTCGCCCACGTGCGCTGCGACTCGCTGAGCACGGGCATGCGCCAGAAGGTCAGCATCGCCCGCGCCGTGGTGCACGATCCGCCCATCCTGATCCTGGACGAGCCCACCTCGGGCCTGGACGTGCTGGTGGCCCGGGCCTTCCTGGAGTTCGTGGAGCAGGCCCGGGACGAGGGCCGCTGCGTGCTCTTCTCCACCCACATCATGAGCGAGGCCGAGCGGCTCTGCGACCGGGTGGCCATCCTGCACCAGGGCCGGATCCTGGCGGACGACAGCCTCGATGCCCTCAGGGAGGCCAGCGGATGCCGCTACCTCGAGGACGTCTTCGTGCACTTCGTTCAGCAGGCCCGGGCGGAGGACGCGTAGGTGTTCGACCAGGCCAAGGTGGTGTTCCGGGGCTCCCTGCGGCAGCAGCTGCGGGATCCCCTGACGCTGCTGGCCATGATCGGCCTGCCGGTGCTGCTGCAGCCCGTGGCGCTGTTTGCGGCGGGTCAGCTGCGCACCCGGGACGCCCTCCAGGGGCGGGAGGCGGTGCTGGCGGTGGAAGCGCCCCCGGCCTTCGAGGCGATGCTGAAGCCCAGGGACCGCCTGGAGGTGGTGGCCGAGGGCTGGGGCGATCCCGATCACCCCGAGGTGCTGGCCCGTGTGGAGCTGCCCGAGGGTGAAGGGCCCGCCGAGCTGCACTACGACTCCACCCGCAGCCGCAGCGAGAAGGCCCGGCGCCGTGCGGCCCGTGTGCTGAAGCGCCACCGCAAGGTGGAGATGGAGGAGCGCTTCACGGCCTATGGCCTCGACGAGCGCCCCCAGGATGTGCTGCCGGTGGACAGCGAGGACATCGCCTCCGACACCGAGCGGGAGGGGGGGCTGCTAGGGCGGCTGCTGCCCCTGATCCTGGTCTTTCTGGCCATGAACGGCGGCATCACCACCAGCCTGCACCTGGTCACCGGGGAGCGGGAGCGCAAGACCCTCGAGACCCTGCTCACGGCCAGGGTGGACCGCCGCGCGGTGCTGCTGGGCAAGTTCGGGGTGGTGGTGCTGGTGTCCCTGGTCACCAGCGCATTGGCGGTGACCACCCTGTGGGCTTGCCTGGCGTTGGGCTTGTACGATGC